>JBAIYS010000005.1 GCA_036763105.1 Peptococcaceae bacterium 1198_IL3148
CCTCGCCTTGGCAAGGCGATGCTCTACCACTGAGCCACTTCCGCATAAATGGCGGAACTGACGGGACTTGAACCCGCGATCTCCGGCTTGACAGGCCGGCATGTTAACCACTACACCACAGTTCCACTTTAAATTTTTAGCTGGAGCGGAAGACGGGATTCGAACCCGCGACCCTCGCCTTGGCAAGGCGATGCTCTACCACTGAGCCACTTCCGCATAAATGGCGGAACTGACGGGACTTGAACCCGCGATCTCCGGCTTGACAGGCCGGCATGTTAACCACTACACCACAGTTCCACATTTTATATTTAGGTGTCTTAGCGACAACTAATAATTTACACTTTTTTAGCCAAAAAGTCAATATGTATTTTGATTTAAGCCGAACTTTATCCAGTTCGGCTTAAATTTAGCCTTTAAGTCAGCTCATTTAACAGCCTTTTTAAGTCTTTTTCATTAAAATTATATTTATCAGAACAAAAATGACATTGCACTTCTGCCATGGCATCTTCGTCCAGCATTTTTTGCAATTCATCTCTGCCAATACTAATCAAAATCCTTTCCAATCTGTCCCGGCTACAATTACAGCAAAACTGAATTGGGTTTTTTTCTAATATCTTAAATGGCACCCCGGCGCACACCATGGCAATAATATCCTCGGGGGTTTTCCCTTGGTTCACCAGGCCGCTAATGGGCGGCAAAACCGATAGGTTTTGTTCCAGTTGATCCAACAGCCCCTCATCAGCCCCGGGCATCAACTGCAGTATTAAACCGCCGGCAGCCAGAACACTGTTGTCGGTTTCCACCAATACCCCTAAAGACACTGCGGAGGGAGTTTGCTCTGATTTGGTTAGGTATAAAGCTAAATCCTCCCCTATCTCACCGGTTACCAATTCCACAGATCCAGAGAAGGGTTCTCTTAACCCCAGATCACGACTAACGGTTAATAAGCCGTTGCCCACCGCTGCACCCACTGCCAGCTTTCCTGGTTTGGGGCTGGGCAAGTGCACATGGGGATTTTGTACATAGCCGCGCACGTTTCCTTTGGCATCTGCGGTGACAATTACCGCCCCCAACGGCCCGTCACCAATTATCCGAATGGTAATTATATCTTCACCTTTCATATTGGCTCCCAACAGAAGGGCTGATATCATCGTTCTACCCAAAGCAGCGGTGGCAATGGGCCAAGTATTATGTCTTTCCCTGGCCTCCTCCACTAAGTCAGTGGCGGTACAAGCAAAAATTTTAAATTGTCCTTCTGCACCAATGGCCCGCACTAAATAATCATGCACAATTATCACTTCCTTCTGTAACATTATAACATCAGCAAGCCCATTCCCAAAAAGTTATATCAGTTTTTAAAAATGATAATAATAAAGTTTGAGCACATACTATGAACAAATTATTGTTAGGAGGCAGAAGCTTATGCACAAACGCGAAATAATTTTTACCGAACAGGCACCGGCAGCCATTGGACCCTATTCCCAAGCGGTTCGATTTGGCCCCATGGTATATGTATCAGGTCAAATACCCGTTGATCCCACAAGTGGTAGCATCCCTACAGATGTAGAACAACAAACCCACCAATCATTAAAAAACCTGCAGGCCATTTTAAAAGCCGCCGGCGGAAGCTTACAGGATGTGGTAAAAACCAGTGTATTCATTAAGGATATGAATGACTTTGCCAAGGTGAACGAGGTATACGGTCAATACTTTACTGAAAACCCACCGGCCAGAGCCTGTGTGGAAGTTGCCCGCTTGCCCAAGGATGTATTGGTGGAAATTGAATGTATCGCTGCCATACCACCTACATCCTGTGGCTGTAATCACGATTAAGCTGGAAAACAAACGATCCTCCCTTTGGTGGATCGTTTACTTTATTACATGTCTTTATATTTAATCAGTTGATGGTAGTTATCCAACAGCAATTCTACCCACTTACCATCTATGTCTTGGTGCTGCGCCTTATCGAGCAAAATCTTCTCCACTTTTTCCCGGGATAAACCAGCGCGATAGGGACGGTCTTCCGCTAAGGCTGTAAAAATGTCGCTCACTGCCAAGATTCTGGACTCCGGGCTCAACTGGTCCGCTGTTATTTTAAAGGGGTACCCATGTCCATGTAAACATTCATGATGATAAGAAGCCCATTTGTTTATGTCCTCAAAACCTTTAACTAACTCTAAAATATGGAAGGTGTAATAAGTATGGCCTTTAATTACATTAAATTCTTCCTTAGTCAGTGGGCCGGGTTTTTCCAATATTGTTTCCGGGATGGCCAGTTTCCCTAAATCATGCAATAGACCCGCCAGCCGAATGGCCTGGCACTTATGGTCATCAGCACCCGCTAACATCGCCATTTCACCAGCCACTGCCGACACCATGCGGGAATGATTATGAGTAAAACGACTTTTTTGGTCAATGACTTGGGCAAAGACTTCGCCAATACTTAACATCCCCGGTAAGTCCACATCTATCAGGTCAGCACTAATCCCTTTAGCCAGCAACTGGCCCTGTCGACCATTAACTAGATCTAACCAAAAGCTTTCCTTATCCACCAGATCGGCCAGTACATACACCAGATCTGGGTCAAACACTTTGCCAGCCAAAGATTTGATTTTGATTAAAATGTCATTCCGTTGATTTAATATATATTTATCTTTATTTATCAACACTTCCACCCGGTCGGCCAGGTGAATAATTCTGCTGGCCAAAGGAATACTTGCACCGGCTAGACCAGAAGGATTTTTCCCATCCCACCGATCATGATGAGATATAATAATATTAACCAGAGGTTGAAACAAAGGGGATCTGTTTAAAATTCTTGCCCCCACCAAGCAATGTTCATCTGGATGCTCCAATTCAAATGCCAACAGTTTTTCCTTATCACTCCATGTGATGGAACCAATATCATGGATAATGGCCGCTTCAACCACTTGTTGAACATTCTGTGGACTTAAACCGATTTTTTCTGCCAACCGTTGAGCAATTAAAGCTACCCGCACATGATGGCGCATTGCCCCTTTACCACCAAAATCCAACGCCGTGGACAAAGCACACAATAGTTTGAAATAATCAACCTTCAAATTTTGCAACCGATAACGCCCCTTTGTACTTAATTACTTGCTAGAATATAATGGATATTTTATCATAAATTGTGGAGGGATATATATGGAAAGATTTTTGACACTAGGTAAATTTTCTCAAACAGAAATTATTATAAAAAAATCTAAGTTTATTGCCTCGGCAACTCCGGTTTGTGATGAAAATGAGGCTAACAATTTTATTAAACAGATCAAAAAAGAGCATAGTCAAGCCACCCACAACGTATTTGCCTATGTAATTAATGATCAGATTCAGCGCTCCAGTGATGATGGTGAGCCCAGCGGCACCGCCGGACGACCGATGTTAGAGGTAATTAATCGCAAAAACTTAATTAAAACCGCCGTTGTGGTCACTAGATATTTTGGTGGCATTATGCTGGGGGCCGGTGGTTTAGTGAGGGCATATACCGAAGCTACCATTAAAGGCATTGAACAGGCGGGGATAATTGAGAGACAAATCTATCAACAATTACATATTCAATTAGATTATCAGTGGGTCGGTTTGGTCAAACGGGAATTGGAGAGCGCAGAAGGAAAAGAACTGGCCATTAACTATGGTCAACAGGTGGAAATGTCGGTATATTTGTTGCCAAAAAACATTAAATTAATTACTGAAAAACTGATTGAGGCAACTGGCTCCCAAATAAGTATTGAGGAAGGTTCCCTCAAGTACCTTTAATAAATTTAACTATCTATAAAAAGGATTTTTATGTAAGTTGTTTAATATGTTATTTAACGGTTTAATAAAGGAGTGTATATTTTGTACAAGAACGAAAATGAAATTTTACATGTTTTATTAAATTTAATTCGTGGCTTGCATAAAGCCATTGATGAAGATTGGCGCAAAGCGGCAGCTAAGTCCGGCTTAACGGTATCCCAACAGCATTTACTATGGATACTTAATTTTGAAAACGGCAGTACACTGTCAGAAATCAGCGAGTACGGACTGTGGCATTTATCCACCGTTATGGATCTGGTGGAACGAATGGAAAAAGCCGGCTTGGTACACAAAGAAGTGGATCAAAGTGACGCCAGAACAAAACGAGTATATATTACTGACAAGGGAAGAGAAGTGCTTAATTCCACTGCCAAGCGTATAGACAATTATAAATTCCTAGATGTGGTTTACAATGAAAGGACCAAAGACTTATTGGCAGAAAGAATTAACATGCTATATAACCTAAACAAAGCCTTTCATGGCGAAAAATTTGTTAACTATGTAGAGCAAAGTACCAATAGAGTAAAGGAAGTCACTCAATAAAAATTTAATAGCACTAATAATCCACACTCTCTAGCAATAGTTTAAATAGAAAGAAATCACCTTTAGGAGGTTAAATGTCAGAGAGTGTTTTTATTTTAATTATTATTATATTGGCATTGGTATTTGATTTTATCAACGGCTTCCATGACACCGCCAATGCCGTTGCCACATCTATTGCCACCGGAGCGCTATTGCCCCGGCAAGCCATAATACTGGCATCAACCTTGAACTTTATTGGGGCACTGGTTTTTACGGGTGTAGCCCAAACCATTGGAGATGGCATAGCCAATCCTAAACTACTTACCAATGGACTGGGGGTTGTTTTAGCCGCGCTATTGGCCAGCATTATCTGGAACCTAGCCACTTGGTACTGGGGGTTACCCAGTAGCTCATCCCACGCCTTAGTGGGTTCTCTGGCCGGTGCAGTAACAGCAGCTGTGGGGTTTAGCGCCGTTAACGTACCAGGTATTTTAAACATTATAAAAAGCTTATTATTTTCGCCTTTGCTAGCCCTTTTCACCGCCTCAATATTAATGTTATTATGTCAACTGCTAATTTTATCGCTAAATCTCCCCAAAACAAATCTGTATTTTAAAAAAATGCAAATCTTCACCGCTGCTTTTCAGGCCTTTAGTCACGGTACCAATGACGCCCAAAAAACAATGGGTATTATTGTCTTCACGTTAGTAACCGCCGGCTGGCAACCGGATTTAACCATCCCTTTGTGGGTTAAAATCTCTGCCGCCACCGCCATGGCATTGGGCACATCTGTTGGTGGGTGGAGAATAATCAACACTGTGGGCCAAAAAATTACACCCCTTCGACCAACCAATGGCTTGATAGCGGATATCAGTTCCGCAACCATTATCATCACTGCCACACTATTAAAGTTACCGGTGAGCACCACCCATGTGATTTCTTCTTCGGTCATTGGTGTGGGCATAGTCAGTAATGGAAATAGCGTAAATTGGCAAGTGGTCCGTAAAATGATTACCACTTGGGCAATTACCATTCCCAGCAGTTTTCTACTGGGGATGTCACTTTACAATTTAATGACCCTTACTGGTTAACAAAAACATCGGCGGGTGTACCAAAGTTCATACTACGCACCTGCACACCACTTATCTGTTGTAATTCTTGATGCATTTCTTCCCGCTCCTGTTCCGATGCTTCCATAGTTAAGGTAATAATGCCTCGGTTTTTACTGGGAGCAGGCACTCCACTGCGAGACAATATTTGGGCACCATAACGGGTTAACACCTGCTGCACTTCCGGTGCTCGCGAGGCCCGTTCATCCACAATTAAACCAAATATTGCAATGTTACGCTCCATAGTGGTTACCTCCATTCAAAATATACTTAATTTTAATCGCTCAGATAATTGCTGTAATATATAGACCCCGGCGATACTGTTTCCCTTTTCATCTAATGCCGGTCCATAAACACCGATACCAAATTTTCCTGGGACCACAGCCATAATACCACCGGACACCCCGCTCTTGGCCGGTATCCCAACCTTTATTGCAAACTCTCCGGAAGAATTGTACATACCGCAGGTGACCATAAAAGTAATGATAATCCTTACTATCGTGGATGGCACTATGACTTCACCTGCCAATGTGCGTCCACCATTGGCCAAGCATAGTGCTATTTGGGCAATATCATGGCAACTTACTTCGATTGCACATTGCTTAAAATATACATCCAGTACCTCTTCTACATCACCAGCTAACACCCCGGTATCTCGCATAAAGTAAGCCAGTGCTCGGTTGCGGTCTGCCGTTTCTTTTTCTGACAGATATACCTCTTCATTAATTTTAATATTATCATTGCCGGCTAATGTCCTTATCAGTTGCAATAAACGCTTAAATTTTTCATTACTGTCGCCACCTTTAATTAATGCAGTGGTTGCTATGGCCCCGGCGTTTATCATGGGGTTTAATGGTTTGCCCAATTTTAAGGTTTCTAATTTAATAATTGAATTAAAGGGGTCACCGGTTGGTTCCATGCCTACTTTGCTAAAGACCTCATCGGCCCCTCTGTCCATTAACGCCAGCATCAAAGCCAGTGGTTTCGAGATACTTTGCAAAGTTAAATTGCTACCACAGTGACCAACGGTGACTGTTTCCCCATTGAGATCAGCCACTGAAATTCCTAAATGTTTTGCATTGGCCTTGGCCAAGGCCGGGATATAGGTAGCTACCGCCCCTTGATTTACCCAATGTCGACTATTCTCCATTACACTAATTAGTAGTTCCCTCATAAATTAACCTCTCATAACCTTTTTATTATTTTTCCTAAAAAGATATAAAAAAATCGCAAAGACTATATATCTTTGCGATCTGTAAAAATAAGACTTCATTTTATTCATCCAGCATGCGAATAGCACTTGCTGGACAGTTAACCTCACATTCCATACAGCCAATACAGGCCTCGGGATGAACAACTTGGGATTCATGATCGTCGGTTTCAAAAACGTTTGGCTCAGTGGGGCAAACATTATAACAATTACCGCATCCAATGCAGGTTTCCTGATCAATAATTGGTCGCACAATACCACCTCATTTATTAGACTATAAAAATATTTTAATAAACTTTAGACAATTATACAATCTAATTGTCTAACAGTTAGTTAAATAATTTCTATATTCGATGGTAGAGGCTGTTGCAAAAAGCGGTGTCGAAGCAGATTTTCATGCCTGCCTCCAGTACCAAACCTTGCAACAGCCCCATTTTAGCGAATTATTGACATGATAAATAATATCACTAATCCCAAAACTAGGTTGGCATTGGATAAAACAATAAATTGTTTTTGCATGTTCATTAATGCCACTGATGGTTGTTCGCCCGGTGCCGGGGCCATTGCCGGAATCCTTTTAGCCATATAAAAACTTACCACCGCTGTAATAATAATCATTATTGCCACCAGTGTTAGCTTTAAGGTCATCAATTGTCCATAGCGACTCATGCTAAAAAGCTCCCACCCCTGATAACGCAACCGAGGAATTAGTTGATAAGATCCGCTGATTAACAATAACGCGATACTACCCCAGGCAAAATTGCGAAAACGTTGAATGCCCATTAATCTTAAAAATTGAGGTGGCACTCCTTTGCCACCCACCGCTGGAGTTAATACCAGCATCATAAAAATCATACCGCCAATCCAGGTTGTTATTCCAACATAATGCAGTAAATTCATCAGGTTAGCAAGGTTCATTGCACTAACTCCCCACTGTATGGATTATTTTACTGCTTCGTTTAATTCCTTTAATAATTTATCTATATCAAGACCGTGCAAAGCTGCACCCTTTTCCAAACTTTCCAACTGGGCAGTGGGGCAACCTAAGCAACCCATTCCCTTACTTTGAAACACAGGCACTGTTTCTGGGAATTCTTTAGCAATATAACCCATTGTCATGTCTTTGGTAATTTTCATAAAGCATATTCCTCCTTTGGTTTATATAATAACCATTTGAATTTAAGTTATTGCACAAAAAACACAAAAATTGTTTAACTAGGTTAATTACCTTACTTTAAGATTACTACTTTAGATATAAAATCACAGTGATAAATTTAATAGAATCAGTGTGATTTTAATCACCCGCACAAACAATTGCAATTTATTATTGGATGTGATATAGATCATTTATTAACATTGTTAGCAGTGTTATTATATGAAATCATATAGGGCAAATTATATATTAAAAGGAGGAAGAATAATGGCTAAAATCAAAAGACAAATTGTTAAAATAGACGAGGACAAATGTACCGGTTGTGGTAATTGTGTATCTCCCTGCGCAGAAGGTGCCATTGAAATTGTTAATGGCAAGGCCAAGGTAATTAAGGAAGAGTTATGCGACGGGGCAGGATTTTGTATTGGCACTTGCCCCACCGGCGCCCTTTCTCTCGAGGCCAGGGAAGCCGAGGCCTTTTCTGAAGAGGCTGTAGAGGAGCATATCAAAAATAAAGGTCATGTGCATATTGAGATTCAAAAATGTCATCGTTGCGGCAATACCGAAGAACAGTTTACGCTGTTGCCATGCCGCACCCAAGGACAAAGTTTATGGGTATGCACCAGATGTTTACCTGCCCTAATCCACGGATAATGTCACAAGCGCGCCGGCAAAAGCCTGCGCGCTGTTTTTTAGTGTTAAAGCTCCCCTTGTAATTGTATATCTTCCCTTTGTTTGTGGGTTTGGGTAAACATCTTTAACCCCCCTAGGGAGTAACGGTATTTAACCGGTATCGCTTCCTTGAGCCACGAGGCGGTAATCCCTTTAAATTTAAAAGTTTTTACATTGCCAAAGGCTTTGCCCCGCCCAATGGAAACCAACGTTCCCAATACCACCGGTTGATAAACTCGTTTTTCTTTGCCGGTGATATCTGCATAAATATTGTAAGCCGCCACTGCCCCCTGTTGTATTGCCGCTTGGGCTGTGGGCGTAACCACTTTGTTGTCTTTAGGGTCCTTAGCTAAAGCACTGTCACCCACCACATATACCTCGGGATCAACTAAAGATTGTAGATATTGATTAACCTCTACTCTGCCCCGGGCATCGGTTTTAAGACCAGACTGGGCTAGAACTTTATTTCCTTTGATGCCACCGGCCCATAATAGTAGAGAATAGGAAAGATCTTTGCCGGAAGTTAAATGTATTTTATGCTCTGTCACTCGTTTAATCAAGGCACCGGTTATAACCTGTACCCCCATTTCCTCCAGCGTTTCTTTGGCATAGTGAGCCATATTACCATCCATACCCGGCAGCAGTTCCTTTGCTCCTTCCACCACAATGATTTGGTAATCACCCGGAAATAAGTTATATTGGCTTGCACTCCTTTTAAGCTGAAAGGCCAATTCACCTGCAAATTCAATACCGGTTAAGCCCCCACCGCCCACCACAAAGGTTAGCGGTTTTTTATCGGTTTGCCGCAATATTTGTTGGATGCTTTTTCTGACGTGCCGCGCACTATAGAGGCTCCGTATACTCATGCTATATTCTTTTAAACCCTCAATATTGTAATACTCCGGCTCACTGCCCAAAGCAACCACCAAATATTTAAACGGTAGTTTGATGTCGCCGTGGTCCACCAGCACCTGGCGATTTATTAAGTCGATACCATCTACCCATCCCTTAACAAACTTGACGTCCTTGCCCTCAAGAATGGTGTCCAAAGGTACCATCACTTGATCAGTGTCACTGGTACCCGCTGCGTGTTGGTGGAGTTGAGTCATAAACATGTGGTAATTGTGCTTATTGACCAACAGCAACTGGTACCCTTTGCTCCCTTTAAGATAACCGTGCAACTGTTGCAGCGCCTTAATGCCACCATAACCAGCCCCCAAAACCACTATGTTATGTTTGTCCATCTACATTGCCCCCTAACCGTAACTGTGTAATCCAGACATAAAAATGGTCACTCCAAACAGAGTAAATAGCACTGCCAAAAAACCAACTATTGCCATCCAAGCAGCCTTTTTACCCCGCCACCCTTGGGCAAATCGAGCATGTAGGTAAACGGCATAAATAATCCAAGTAATTAAAGCCCAGGTCTCCTTGGGATCCCAGCTCCACCAACGTCCCCATACCTGTTCGGCCCACACCGCCCCGGTTATCAACACCAGAGTAAGCAAAGGAAAGCCAAAGGCAATGGATCGATACAGCATCTTTTCCAATACAGCTAACGTGGGCATTCCATGGATAACCTTTGCCAATTCATCCCTAAGTAAATATATTATTGCCACAGCAAAGGAAACGCCAAAGGACCCATAGGATATGATGGCTGTAAGCACATGAAACTGTAGCCAATTGCTTTGCAAAGCCGGCATTAACGGGCGAATCTCTTGGCTAAGGACCGATGAGTAGGCCAGAAGTATCAACGCCAAAGGGAGCACCAACATTCCCAACAAAGGCACTTTAAATCTGGCTTGAACAAACAAGTAAATCATCACCACGCCCCAGGAGAACAACAACACAAATTCATACATGGTGGCAAAGGGCAACCGGCCAGCGGCAACCGCCCGCAAGGTAATGGCAATGGTATGAAACCCAAAGGAAAGCACCGCTGTCCAATAGGCCGCTTTACCAAAAAGATCCCTTTTAATCCAAGTAACCAAAAGGTAAAACAGACCACTGATTAAATAGCCAACAAAGGCCAAATTAATTAATGATAACCCCCAATTATAAAACATTTAACAGCCTCCTTTGGGTTTGCCACCATATAGTCTAACCATTAAACCGGCCGTTAGTAGCAAAAAGCCAGTCCAAACCACCGGCACCCCTGGATCATGCCTCACTTCTAAACCGGTATAGGGTTTAATATCGCTGAACTCCACTGTGCCAAAGGGTGTTTTTATCTGTTCGCCCGGCTCGGCACTGCCGGTAAATGCCGGATGACCAGCAGTGCCAAATCTATAAAGTAAGTTTCCTTTGGCATCGGCTGTGGCGGGAATGGCCTGCAAAATATAATCGTTGTTTATCGCCAGTGTGTCACCTGCTGGAACACTAAATTGATTTGTCCGCCCGTTGGCTGTAACAGTTCCTTCCATCAACCATCCATAGCTGGATTGATATATTTTGGTACCACCATGCTGTAATGGATGATTAACTTTAATTTCCTCAGTGTTAAAGGGTTGGTTGTTTTCGATCAATGTTAGGGTTGTTCGATACTGTTTAGGTGACTGTTGGCCCTGTTGCTCGTCAGTACTATAATAATCAATGGTGAAGTCCTCCACTTTAATGTCAAATGAATAACCCTTTTCGGTTAACGTAACGGTGCTACCAATTGGCACTTCAAAATAGTCGCTGAGGCCTAAAAAACCGCTCACTAAACTACCGATAATGATTACCACTAAACCTAGGTGCAGTATGGGAGAGCCATACTGGCTCCAATGCCCTCCGGCCTTTAGGTTTTGGCATCTTCTGTATGTGCAAGCCATGAGGTTAATCAATAGCAACAGCGATAAGGCAACAAACCAGGAACTTTTAAATACCTCAGTTAAACCAACGTGAAAAATTAAACTTCCTAACCCATCGCCATAGACAGACTGATAGTAAATTTTAGCTTCGCCCTGGGGAATTATCGTGCCGCAAAAAACAGCCATGGCAATGACCATTAATAACGTGATACCAAACTTTAGTGACGCCAGAATGCTTAAGACAGAGCACCAAACGTTGGATTTTACCCTCATAGTAATTTATTGACCTCCAAGCAATATCTGCTAATTTGTAATATAGTTTCTCTTTTTTGGTATCTTTATACAGTTGTCATTGCTTTGGATATTAAAAATCTGGATAATTGATAATAATTAAGATATGTTAAAATAACTACAGTGGCTAGGAGTGAGGGACATTGTATAATAATTTAGCCCAATACTATGACTATATTTTCCCTGCGGGACAAAACCAATTAAACTTCTTTAAGCATATGTTTGCCGAGCACAAAATTAACAGCGTGCTTGATCTGGCATGTGGTTCGGGGAATTACAGTCTAGAGTTCGCCCGTTGGGGATTAGATGTAGTCGGTGTGGATTTTGAAGAGGCCATGGTCCGCTTAGCGAAGCAAAAGGCCGTAAATGCCGGCATAGAGCAAGTTAACTTTTTGGTGGGTGACATGAGGGATTTATCCGATTTACAACAACCCTTTGACGCCATTATCTGTATCGGCAATTCCTTGGTTCATCTCTTAACCGATGATGACCTTAACAAAGCTTTGCATGAAATGAATCGGTTGTTAAAGCCCAATGGGTTATTGATACTGCAAATACTCAATTATGATTACATTATCGAAAAGGGCATCACCACGCTGCCGGATATCACCAACCAGGCAGCAGGCTTAGTCTTTACCAGACAATATGAATCTAGAGCCGATGGTTTAATCGATTTTAATACAGCCTTAATTCTAAATGATGGTTATAAGCAAAGATCATTGGATACCGGCACCGTTCCACTGCGCCCATTGCGCCCCCAGGAATTAGAAAAGTTTTTATTAAATAATGGCTTTAAAGCAGCTAATTTTTACGGTGACTTTAAAAGCACTCCGCTGCAAATTAAAAATCACATGACACTGGTGGCCACAACAATTAAAGGATAGGTGAGCAATGGTAAAAACAAATATTACCTATTTAAAAAAGTGTTTTCTTTTTTCAGAACTCAATGAAGAACAGCTTCTTAAAATTGCTAAACTGATCCAAGACCGCCACTACCAACGGGGACAGTTTATTTTTATTGAAAGCGAACCAGGGAAAGCCCTGTTTATTTTGAAGCAAGGGTTAATCAAATTAACCAAGCGCACCGAAGATGGTCGAGAGCATATTCTACATTTTGTGCATCCAGGGGAGATTTTCGCCGAAGTGGTGCTTTTCGGTGATGCCAGTTACCCGGCAACAGCAGAGGTACAACAGAATTCCATCGTGGGATCGATAGGCAATGCTGACATGGAACAGTTAATCAAAGATAACCCAGAAATCGCTGTTTCCATGTTGCATATTATGGCCCGCCGCCTGCGCATCGCCCAAGACAAAGCGATGAATCTGGCGCTAAACGATGTCCGGAGAAGATTGATATTTGTATTACTGGATTTGGCCAGCGAAAATGGCTGTGCCACTGAAAAAGGTATTGAAATTAATTTATCCTTAACCAATCAGGAACTGGCCAACATGGTTGGTACCTCCAGAGAATCTGTCAATAGAATCATCAATGACTTAAAGAAAGGCGGCACGCTGGATGTAAACCGGCAACAAATTATTATTCTCAATAAACAAAAGCTGCGCAGCCTGATGTAAGCACATTTTAATCAAGCAAAAAATCCGTAAGGTGGTAGCATATGGTAAATACTAATGACGGGCAAAGGAAACCGGGTGTCTTTTGCTGTCTCCGGCAGGGTTCCCGGCAAATTCGCCGTCCATGGCTCAGTTGCCGGTGGCGCACGTCCTATGCGCCACCCTGCCTCCGACAATCTCCTTCGCTAACTTCGGTTCGCTGCGCCACTATATGTCGTTCGCTAACTGCAGCAGGTGCCAGGTTTTTCAATTTTTTATCTCAAAAGCAAAGGCAAAAGACACCTGGTTTGGTGCTTTTTTAATGTAGATTTTTACCTTCCATCTGGCTAATGATGGTTTTTAATATTTTTAAATGATCGTGATCTTCGGACAGATTTTCTTCCACCAATTTTTTATTCTCTTGATCCAATTGGTCCATCAAATTTTCAGTAGATGCAGTACCTTTATCTTCTCCGTCATACAGAGTCATTAAGGCATCCAATTCATCCAGTTTACCTAGGGTCTGTAGTTTAAACATAGATTTTGCCAACATGCCTTTAACCCCCAAATCATCCTCTACACTGCCGCCAATGTCTTTAATCCGTTGGGTTAAGTTTAAGACATGTTTTTCATGCTGTTGTTGAATTTGAACCAATAACTGACGCAAGTCCTCGTTATCTAACTTTTCAATAATCATATTATAGAAATCTATAGCCATATGCTCGCCAATAAGCACTTTATTTAGTACATCAACCTGCTTGTCCAGTACACTCACCTCCAAGACTATTGTTGCCATTAGCATAGCTCGGCATACACAATTCCTTGGCGGCCCCCTTAACCATGCCAGCATAAAGAAAGCACCCTATCTTTGAATAGGATGCTTTCTTAGTTTACTTATCTGGGTTCCAGTTCCACCTCTTTATAGGTGGTCAGTGGCAGGGGTTCATCAATATCTCTTCCTGGCACATATTCAAATAAATCTTGAACCTTCTTACTCATTACTTGGAACATGGCGCTCACTGGTATATTACTTGGACACGCCGCTTCGCACTGGCCACAGTTTACACAGGATGATCCCATATGGTTAGCTCTGGTTAAGTGGAACAGCACAGTATCGGTGGGCATTTCGATTTTCCCTTTGCGAGTTGCCCAAGTTAAATATTTGCTGGCGTCGTGGTTAAATGTCGGGCTTAAAAATACACATTCACGACAGAAACAAATGGGACAAGCTTGACGACAGTTGCCACATTTTAAACAAGTGGCCAATTCGGTCATTAAATTATCCATGCTGCTAAATCTTTCGTTATATTCAGCCAGAGCTTTATCCTTGGCTGCGCTTCGGTCATCGAGCAATTTTTTAATTACTGCATTGCGCTCAGATTTTTCACCAACCTCTGTCAGCCCAATGCTATTAATTTGGGCAGCGTACTGATCGTCAACTTCTATTAATAGTTCATTGGCAGCGTCCATACCTACCCAACCGATATGAATGGTGCCGTGCTCTGCGGTGATATGGTCACATATTTGGCAAGCCGGTCGCACATTAACACCATCTATTACAGTATCACCGGCAACAGCGCTTATTGCCCACTCTGACGGATTTAGTTTGCCTGATTTGACCAATTGGCTATAATCACTGGGGTTAAAGGTACCTAGACAGTCAATACCGATAATCACCAAGTTGTCTAAATTGGCTTGCTTTAGCTTAGTTAGCTCGATTAACGCCCTAACTTCGCAAGAACGCAACACTACACCTACTTTTTGATCCAACTCCCGATTGGAAAAATCAGCAACCAAACGGGCAGCATTTTGCAAACTAATAGGTGCCAGTGGGTTTGAGTCGGCCAGTGCCTCTGGGTTCTTAACCAATGCATGAACTGTAGCCCCACCCCGAGCAATTTGCTGGACAAACAATGCTTCCACAACACCTTGGGTTAACAACCCCTTCATAAAGCCAGCAACGGCAGCTACAGGATCTTTGTTTTCAACCTTTAATATAAAGTTTTTCACGGGATTCACCTCCTTAAGTCTGCCACTCTTTACCCAATGGGTTGGGACCTAATTGTTTTAATTTATCAACCATTTCGGTGATGGTTTGACCAAAGTAGTTAGCCTCGGAAGCGCTGATAAAACGGAACCATAAGCGATCTTCCGCTATGCCGTACTGCTTTAACAGTTCTTTGACCATCGCAATTTTGCGACGGGCTTTATAATTGCCACTACCATAGTGGCAGTCACCAGGGTGTCAGCCACCTACTAAAACTGCATCAGCACCCTCTAAAAGTGGTCTGATTAAATAAAGCGGGTCAACTGAACCGGTGCACATAACCCGTACAATGCGCACGTTAGGGGGGTATTGAATACGATTTGTACCCGCCAAGTCAGCACCGGTATAAGAACACCAGTTGCACATCATGCCAACAATTTTAGGTTCAAATTGAGCATCATTTTTGGGTTCTGGTATGCTCACAATTGAGCCCTCCCTTCTAATTAATTAGTTGTATTAGAAAATAGCTGCATCCAACATGGTAAGAATTTGTTGCTTTTCAAAACTGTTTTGCTGACTGGCGTTGCTCGGGCATGCTGCTACACAGGCGCCACAACCTTGACACAGTACTTCTCTTACCCGGGCAACATGGTTAATCTCATCTATATAGCGAGCGTCGTATGGGCAAATGTTAACGCACAGCCCACAACCTTTACACCATTTTTCATTGACGGTAGCCACTGTACCCAGGCTCTCCAAGCGATCTTTACCCAACATGGACAGTGCCCTAATGGCGGCAGCATTACCTTGGGCTAAGGATTCACCAATTAGTTTGGGTGAGTGCGCCAAGCCACATAAATATAAACCATCGGCGGCAAAGTCAACGGGGCGCAACTTCATGTGGGCTTCTGAATAAAAGCCATCGGCATTTAAAGTAACTTTAAACATTTGCGACAGTTTTTCGCTATCGGCCCGGGGAACTATACCGGTGGATAATACCAGCAAATCTGAATCCAATACTAACTGACGGTTTAGTACCGGGTCTTTTATTTCAACTTTTATTTTATTGTCATTGACAGACACTACCGGTTTGTCGTCCAGTTCATAACGAACAAAAATTACACCTTGTTCTCTGGCCTGACGATAATACTCCTCCTTCGTACCATAGGTACGGATATCGCGATACAGCACAAATACATTGGCTTTTGGCTTTGATTTTTTAATGCGTAAAGCATTCTTGATGGCATGGGAACAGCAGACCCGACTGCAGTAAGGCCTTCCCGGCTGCCGTGATCCCACACATTGAATCATCACTACGTTATTGATGCCAGTTAAATCTTCTTCGGCCAAACGTTGTTCCAGTTCCCGTTGGGTGACCACTCCAGCATTTTCGCCATACAAATATTCGGTGGGTGTGGCTTCTTCGGCACCGGTGGCGATAATCACCACCCCATGCTCCAACACTCTGGGAATGTCACCGATTTTAACAGTGGTGCTGTAGTTACCAAGGTAACCAGCAACCTCTGTAATTTCAGCATCAGTTAAAACCTCTATCATCGAGTTTTCGTTTACTTGTCTACTTAGATCGGCCACCAGCTGTTGCGGATCGTTACCGTCCAATGTATAGCGCAACTGATTAGCATTACCACCCAAAACCGCTTCCTTCTCCACCAGGTAGGCACTAAAGCCTTGGTTGGCTAAATTAAGGGCGGTGGTCATGCCGGTAACTCCGCCACCAATAACCAGCGCTTTGCGGTTAATTTCAAAGGAAGAGGTATGAACTGGCTTGGCTAATTTAACTTTGGAAACCGCCATTTTCACCAAATCCTTAGCCTTTTCGGTGGCTGCATCGGGGTTATCACGGTGAACCCAACTGGCATGCTCACGAATATTTGCTTGCTCAAACAAATATGGGTTTAAACCAACTTCCCGAATACTGGCCATAAATAGCGGCGCGTGGGTTCGCGGTGTACAGGATGCCACCACCACACGGTTTAAATTGTGTTCCACTACCCGTTCCTTGATCCGTTCAATACTATCTTGGGAACAGGTGAATAAAAACTCCTCGGAATGAACTACGCCGGGTATTTTTTTAGCATATTCCACCACTTCAGGTACTCTCACTATTGAACCAATATTGATACCGCAGTTGCAGATAAAGGCACCGACCCTAGGTTCTTCAGCGGAAACATCCCTTTCCGGCGGGTATTCTTTAACCTTGGTTAATGTCCCCCGCACTTCGGCCAATGCAGCCGCTGCCCTGGCGGCAGCACAACTGGCGTCGCCAACGGTTTCCGGAATATCTTTGGGAGCTACAAAGGCCCCTCCGGTATACACACCGGGTCTAGTGGTGGCACCGGGATTAAATTCATCGGTTTTGCAATACCCATATTCGTCCAACTCAATGCCCGCAGCCTTGGCCAACTCAGAAGCGGAACTGCTGGGTTTTAAGGCCACCGAAAGAACCAACATGTCGAACTCTTCTTCAACAAACTCGCCGTTAGGGGTCCGGTAACGAATTAACAAGTTGTTACTTTGCTGCAGTTCTTTAACAGACGAAACCATGCAACGTTTATAATTAACACCGTTCTCCAATCGGGCACGATCATAGTACTTTTCAAAATCCTTACCATAGGCTCTGATATCCATGTAGAAGATGGTGGTATCAACCTCACTCATATGTTCCTTAGCAATGATGGCTTGTTTAGTGGCATACATGCAGCAAACAGCAGAGCAATAACTATTGCCACGATTGCAATCCCGAGAACCGACACATTGAATAAACGCTATCTTCTTCGGCTCCTGATGATCGGAAGGTCTACAAACGTGTCCTTGGAAGGGGCCAGAAGCAGACAACATCCGTTCAAATTGAATACTGGTCAATACATTTTTATAAATACCCCAACCATACTCACCATAGGGAGTCGGTTTCAGCGGTTCAAAGCCAGGGGATAAAATCACAGAACCTACTTCCAGCACCAATTCCTCATCTTGCATTTGGTGGTTAATGGCTCCAGCTTCACAGGCCTTTAAACATTTACCACAGGCCTTGGGGTTCTTTAATCTTAAACATTTAGTGCTGTCGATTGCATAGGCATTTGGCGTAGCCTGGGCATACAATTTGTAAATGGCTTTTCTGATCCCCAATCCACCATCAAACTCCGATGGCACTTTAACAGGACATTCATCTGCACAACGTCCACAAGCTATACACTTAGTTTCATCAACGTACCTTGCTCGTTTGTATACTTTGGCTTTAAAATTTCCCGGTTGGCCTTCCAGATTTACTAAATCAGTGTTGGTTAGGATTTCAATATTTAAGTGCCTGCCAACATCCACCAATTTAGGAGACATTGTACACATCGCACAGTCGTTGGTGGGAAAAGTCTTATCCAACATGGCCATGGTTCCACCTACGGCTGGCTTAGTTTCTAACAGATACACCTTATAACCAGCCTCGGCTAAATCCAAAGCGGATTGCATGCCAGATATCCCACCGCCAACCACTAAAACTGCACCGGTAAGCAGTTTTTGATTACTATTCATTCTTTGCCACACCTCCAGTCTTTAAAAACAAATGTCGTATATTTAGTTAATTAATAACATTATTTTTCGATCTTATTATTAGCGAACATGAGAGCGTTAACTTTCCAAGGTCATCGATCTGATTAAAGGTGTGGGATCAACCATGTGCTTTTTAAACCAACTGTTAGTTTCCTTTAGTCCAAATGCTAGGCCCATTAATTCAGTAAAATAAAACACTGGTATATTTACTCCAGCTTGACGTCTGGTTTCTAAATTTGTTTGACATAACGGGCATGTGGTAACAATGGCTTGAGCCCCAGCTTCTACTGCTCCGGCAAGTATTTTTCCGGTCATCCCATAGACCATATCAGACTTGGTTATAGAAAAACTGGCCCCACAGCAATCAGTTTTATATGACCAAACCAACGGTTCTGCCCCTAAGGATTTCATCAATTGATCCATACTTTGTGGATTTTCTGGGTCTTCAAAGGCCACTGCCTCTTTGGGGCGAGATGTCAAGCAACCATAATAGCAAACCACCTTAAGCCCTGTTAACTTATTTTCAACCCTTTTCTTGATGGCATCCAGGCCAATATCCTTTACAAAAGCTTCTAAGGCAGATTTGGTGTTAATTTCACCGCTAAATCGGTGCCCCAGTAAACCTTCCACTTG
The DNA here is from genome assembly GCA_036763105.1 of Peptococcaceae bacterium 1198_IL3148. Taxonomy (NCBI): domain Bacteria; kingdom Bacillati; phylum Bacillota; class Clostridia; order Eubacteriales; family Peptococcaceae; species Peptococcaceae bacterium 1198_IL3148. Next base: position 19,301 of record JBAIYS010000005.1, read on the forward strand.
ACCCCTCAGTTGTTCACTTTTTTTGATCTCATGTTCCGCTGTTTTTAACCTGTTGTAGCAGGCTGAACAAGGAACCAGTGGGTTCAGTCTTAATTCTTCGGCAATCAACAAGTTTTGCGCTGGCAGAGCAATGGCCAAGTCATGGGAGGTGGCGTGGGCTGACGTTGAACCACAACAAATCCAATCTGGTAATTCTACCAGGTCAACCTCTAGAGCTTTACAAACTGCTCTGATTGAATAGTCAAACTCGATGGCGGTGGACTCTAAGGAACAACCAGGGTAATAAGCGAATCTCATTTAAACTACCCCCTTTCTTCCACTGACACTGTCGTATTGTTTTTAGCACAAACATTTAGATGGGTTTGATTATCATTAATTTTATTAAAAATTTGTTTGACTTTATCTTTGTTTTTAACCTTGCTGGGTAAAAGGGGCAGCTTACCACGGGTAAACAAGTCTAATCCCATTTTTATATCAGAGAATAAGTCCCCGCTCCTCAACTTATATTTCATCAACATAGTGACTTCGTGCACCCTAGCACCGGATTTTACCGCATTCAAGAAGTTATCGTGGAATACGTGCACCCGTTTCTCACTGGCCGCAACATTTTGTTCTATTGCCATTTCCCTTAATGCGTCAGTTACTGCAGAAATGGAAATCTCGTTGGGACAACGTGCTCCACAAGTATCACAGTTTACACAAAGCCAAATGGCTGAGCTTTTTAACAGCTCATCCTTAAGCCCAAACTGAATCATGCGAATTATTTGATTAGGTTGAAAATCTATGTATGAACCCACTTGGCAACCCGAAGCGCACCTTTGACATTGGTAACACAAATCAATCGGTTGGCAGCTCCGTTCTTTTACCTCTTGCATAAAATTAAAATCCATCTGTTGCAAACCGTTATTTGTGATTATATTCACTTTGACTTCCCTCCTTTATAATAATTTGCTGGAAACATTCTTTGCTTTATGAAAATTCTAACATATATTTAGATATTTTGGTACCCTAAATTCTGCTTTTTTTAAAATTAGCAAAATATAATTTCACTATAGTAGGAAAATAAAATATGTATTTATTAAAGCAACCAATTATTAGCAAGCTTTTCTACAATACTATTATAAACGTTTCGCTATATATTTAGTTGTAGCAGAAAGATATTAGTACTAGTATTGTTTTTCACAACCCATCACTTAAAAAAAACAGGCTATTTTTAGCCTGTTTTTTAATCCTCTTTCATGTATATTTTATATTCGGTACTATTTAATGTTCGGGTATTTGACCCCGCCGCCAGTAATACATTAGAGTAAGCCTTTTCTATTTGGATTACCTTACCGCTGGTTTTAATGCTTGTCTTCGCTCCAATTTCAGAACCCACTTCCTTAATTTTCACTGTCCCTTGACAGGTAATGGCACCGCCGCGAAAAATTGAATCAATAATCACATTGCCTTTAGCTTTGATAATGGTATTGATACAACCTTTGCCCACTACCCGAACATCACCGGCAGATTCTATGGTGGAATTTAAAGCATAACTGACAACCACATCGCCTTTGCTTTCACCTAGCGCGTCTAAATATGTTAGGGCTGTAGCTACCCGTTGTTGCATGATTTGTACTTCCTCAATTCCTTTGGCCTTATGCCAACCTAAGCGACGAAACTTAACTATTAATTCACTTATTAAGTCTTTAATGTTGGCTGAGATCACAGCATTCTGTTTACTCAATGTATACAATTCGTCAACTATTTTGGGCAAATCACCAAACTTTTTGCCAATTAACGCGGCAATCATCTGGCCAGTGGGAAATTGTTTGCCCAGCTCATTAGACCTTTGTTTTAAAACAACCAAAAGTTGATATAACTCAATAAGGGATTTATTTACAATTTGCAGTTTGGTTTTTAAATCATCCTGAAATTCAAGCATGCCACCGACACTGATAAAAGAACTGATCACATTTTTATGTATTGTTAGGTTACCTAGGGCGATTACTTTTGCTTCATATACCGACCCACCCACCTCTACATCCGCACTACTGAATACAGACATTCCTTCGGCAACATCTTTATTTATTCTTAAATTGCCATTAAACTCAATGTTTCCGGTGCTGAGGTTTACATCGCTATATTCCAGTAGCGGCAACACTTGAAAAGTCCACACATCTTTTTTAATGGCTACCGACGGCAACCCGCTATCCAATGCTACCACACTAAAGCCATCTTGCTGTAGCATTGTGCCCTGGCCGGCTTTTAATTCTAGGGTTTTGTAAGCCGGTGGTTCTATCTTACTGCCGTCAACAGCCATCCCTGGCTCTCCCGGTTTACCGGCAACTTTAACAGCCAACACTTCGCCAATATCAACCGAGGCTATCTTTTTCTGCTTAAAATCCACTCTACCATCGGCCAAAACTTTAGGACGATCATCTTTTTTGGTATCAAACAATATGGTAATGGATTCATCCACCCCTGGCTTTGGCTTTACGCCCCTGGCTATCAGCACTCTATCATCCGAGGGGTTTTGCAATAATGTTTTTATTGCCTGCTGGTCTATACCATAGGTGATACCCTTTTGTGCCAATGTACTTAGTATCATTGATAAATCAAACTGATACTCCAATTTAGTTTGCGGATAAATTTCCACCAACATTCCTTGTAAATTGTTTTTTAGGCCTAATTTAGGAGTTATTTTCTTGGTGGGTTTTAACTGGATGTAAGCCAATAATTTATCCTTAGAAATATCCACCATTACCTCACCGGCAACCTCTTTAATGGCAGCCTCAATCTTTACCGCATCACTTTTATCCACCGTTACCGGTGCAAAGGCTCGTTTACCGTTTATTGTAGTTATAATTTCCGCATGGGGAACCAGTTGTACAGACCCTAGCAAACCATCGGGTAATATGAGGTTGCCGCTAGTATCCAACTCTATTTGTCTAGCCTGCATAGCATTTGCCCCCTTAGTAAATATAGTTTGTTATAATTATAACATGAAATAGCTACCAATTTATGCATAAATCGATAGCTATTGCAATTTTATTTTACAGGTATTAACTTTACTCGACCTTTCACCGCAAGTTTGTCTTCCAACACTGCCACCGCACCCATTACACCGGAAATGGAGGTGGCATACTCAACCGCTTTATCAAGGTCACTAACTTGTTGTACTTTGTTGGCGGCCGAGGTTGCCACCGCATCGGCCAACATCACCGATGGAGCAAGTACAACCACTGCATCGGCTTTGCCAAAACTCAGTGAGTGCCCCACCGTTCCAGATGAAGTGCAAACCCCCATTGGCGTATGGGCTGGTATTTCCAGTCCAATTCTATTGGTGAAGGGTGACTGAGCGGCAAATATGCCAATGCATCTGCTTTTTTGGCAACAAATATAGATGTCGCCACCATTTTCTATGATCACCTCATCGGAATGACGCAATAATTCATTGCCAATGAGCTGAGAAAAAGCCCCCGCCACCGCCGCCATTGGACCCACTCCAGCCAGTTTAGCTGCCTCGGCCATTTGAATCACCATTGGCGGTGCTTCCGGTAACACTGGATGGGGTTGCAGCGTGGTGGCATATTCAGGATCGATTGCTATATATTTTTCTAATTGGTTGCGGTATTTCTCAATCAGAGCCTTGGTCAATTCTACCAACTCTGAGTTAAAACATTGACGTTGTACCGCCACATCCAAATCAGTTTCTTTCACCGCCACTTGGAAGTGAATTAAATCCTGCTGCCGGTGCAATTTCCGATATGTTCTTTCAACATATTCCAAGTTAGAACCTAACCTCCATAGCCTTTAGCGGGCAAACTTTAACACACAATTGACAAACAACGCATTTATCGCTGTCAAAGGTAACTTGCATCGAAGGACGTTGCAAATAAAGCGCTCCGGTGGGACAAGCATCTGTACAGGCACCACAACTGCTACAGCGTTGATGGTTATGGGTCACTTGTTCGGCCAGTGTCTGCACCTTAATATTTTGTTCCTCTAAATAATTGATGCCTTGTTGATAATTGTCTCCGGTGAGCTCAAGTATTAACGTTCCTTCTTTTTCCGGATTGATGTGGCCTTTAATGATATTGACAACCAGATCATAATCCTTCACCAGATGATAAATAATGGGCTGGTCCGAGGTGTCGGCAGAAAAGCGTAAAATTATTTTCTTGGGGGACATAAAATACACTCCTTATAAGCGAATTTAAAGTCTAAACTAATCCTTTAGCGCTTTGGCCACTATGTTATCTTTAGCCGCTGGCAGTGGCTGAACCGGTTGTGTCAACTGGAAATCTCCTTTTATAATCCATTCTTTAAGCTCAGTGGCAATTTCTACTGCCATGGGATAACTGGACATGGGGGCAGTTTTAACCTTTTTGCCTTGAATAGTAATCTCTCCGGATTTTAAGTCAGCATAACTGGCATAACCGAGACATTCCCCGGTGCCGTTCGGATAGGCATCGCTGTAATCCACAATGGGGGCATATAACTCTTTGTCGGAACGGGAAACCCAACGCAATACTTCTTCGTTAAGGATTGGAATTGGTATGCCAATTCCCACTGACAAAGAACAGCCATAGCCTAACATACTTGCACCCCGAAGGTAGCGGGGATTCATTTGTTTTAAGTCGCCAATTACCGCCAGAGTACCGCCGCTGGGATGCAATTCCACCCCCGAGGCATTTTGCATAGCAGGAAAATGTTGTGTTCCATGCCAAGCCACATATCCTACCCCGCCACCCAAGAAAATACGGGTACCAATGCCAATGGTGATAAAATTGGGGTCCTTTAACAATGGACTCAGCTGACCCGATGTACTGTAATGGGCGTTACCCAGCTTAGGTTGTAGCATCCCCATATAAGTATAGATGGTTTTATCACTTAGGTTTACTGCACAGTTATAGTTTTGGTATGCATTTCTGGGGTTAAATAAAAACGCTTCATTAATATCATTAATGGTGATATCCGTTTCCAGCTCTCGGCGGGGATAGCAATCAGTGCCATAGGATTGGGCCTTTAATCGTACTTTATTTCCAGACACCAAGTCTTCAATCACATGTCCGCCACCATAAAGGAACTTGCCGGGATGATCATTATTCAGTGGGTCATCTTCCGCCGCCTCGGTGGCCCCAATGTAAGCATCAACCGCAGCAATACCGGCGTAAGCTGGCACATTATTCAGCCAAACCTTACTCATTCTCATCCGTGGTTTGCTGTGACCAAAATTAAGAAAAGCGCCAGAAGAACACATTGGCCCAAAGGTCCCGGTGGTAACAACGTCCACTTCTTTAGCGGCCTGGGTTGCTCCCTTCTCTTCCACTAAAGAAATAACTTCTTCTGCTGTTAACACCACCGCTTTACCGCTTTTAATTTTCTCATTAATTTCTTGATAGGTTTTCTCGACACCCATACTATGACCTCCCAAAACTTATTTAGGTAAACAAAAAACCTCTTCTAACAGAAGAGGTACTGGCAAACAAGCTGAATTTGCTAAACCTCTTATCTGCCAAGATTGCAAAACCTTGCAGGAATTAGCACCGGACCGTTAGCTAGAGCTAACGCGGTTGCCGGGTATCATAGGGCCTGTTCCCTCCACCACTCTTGATAAGAGAATGAATATTTAATTAATGGACATAGTTTATCAGCTAAATTTACTATTGTCAATTGGTAAAAATGCGGTGATAATAATTAAGTGTCGACATAAACCCAGATATTACAAAGAAGATGTAGGCAATTTAAGTAGAATAACATAGTATTACTAAGCTAAAAGGAGTTCACCATGGGTAAAAACAAGAGCAATATTTTAAAATTTGCATTGAGTGAAACGGTAAAAGCAATAGCCGATTATAAAATGATTGAAAACGGAGATCGGATTGCCGTTGGTCTTTCCGGGGGCAAAGACAGTAGTTCTTTATTGTACATCTTAGCCTATTACCAAAAATATTACCCCTATGATTTTGAAATTGTACCAATCCATGTAACCATGGGGTTTGACGATATGGACATCACACCATTAAAAGAGTTTTGTGATTCCTTAGGGTTACCTTTGCATGTGCAACAAGGGGATATCGGCAAAATCGTTTTTGACATTCGTCAGGAGAAAAACCCCTGCTCATTGTGCGCCAATTTACGGCGCGGCGCATTAAACAGCGCTGCGGTAGAACTAAATTGCAACAAAGTGGCCCTAGCCCATCACTTAGATGATTGCATTGAAACCTTCTTTATGAGCTTAATTTACACAGCACAAATTGGCACTTTTTCCCCCCGCACATTTTTGAACCGCACCGGTTTAACAGTGGTGCGTCCCTTTGTTTATTTGCACGAGCGGGATGTAATCAGGTTGGCAAACAAATATGAAATACCCATCATTCACAACCCCTGTCCCGCCGATAAAAAGACCAAAAGGGAAGAGGCTAAAGCATTGGTGGATGAGCTTTCCAAACGTTTTAACCATCGGTTAAGGGATGATTTTATTACTGCATTGAAAAATTTTGACGCTAACAAACTTTGGCCAAAGGTAATGCGGTAAATTTTAGAATTATTGCATATGCAAGCACAAAACCTTCCCTTCCTCCATATTATGTTGCAAGCCCAGCACTTGTATCTGGTTGGATACCCTTTAGACTGACCTTCGGGCAGTCTATTTTTTTTACGGTATAATTACAGGGAGGGGATAGCTTGAGTTTAAATGTATACCAAGTTAAAAATCAGTACCAATTTGATATATTTTTAAATATGTCTCAAACCATATATTATGATGATCCCTTTTGGCCTGCCCCACCGCCCAGTGAAACTGCTCAGCAATTGCTAAACATACCGCGAAAAGATGTTAATTTATATGTGGCGGTAAATAACAATGCAGTGATCGGTAGAGTGGCAGGAATGCTCAACAATACTTTAGCCGATAAAAACACAGCAATATTTGGTTATTTTGAATGTATTAATGACCCTAATGCGGCATCTGCTTTAATGAAGGCTGTGGAAAGTTGGGCCAACGACAAAGGTTGTCGCTACTTAACCGGACCAGTTTGTTACAATACTAACGACAGTATTGGGATATTGGTTGACGGCTTTCACTTGCCGCCCCAATTTGGTATGCCTTACAATCATTACTACTACCAAACACTATTAGAACAATCTGGCTACCACAAATACTTTGATTTACTGGCCTACCGTTGGTCAGCCAATCACCCGATGCCGGAAAAATTGAAGCGGATTGCTAAAGGGGCGCAAAAAACACCGGGGTTGGTATTAAGGCCTTTTAACCTACACTTCCCTAAAAGGGAGGCCCAGATATTGGTTAAAGTGCATAATCAGACCATGGAAGGGAATTGGGGCGCTGAAACGCTAACAGTTTCCGATGCAATTCATTACTTAAACAGTTACCGTTCCTTTGCTGATCCTGATTTGCTGTTAACAGTAATTATTAACGGTGAACCGGCGGGTATTTGCTTAACTATACCCAACTTATCCGCAAAATATCATAGTTGTCGGGTGGCAGTACTGGGGGTGGTGCCAAAATTCCGCACCAAGGGTATTGCCGCTTTGCTAATCTATGAAACGATGCTTCGTTTAATCAAAAAAGGTTATCAAGAGGCTGAATTGTCGCTGATTATGGAAAATAACACCATGATGAATCGAATTTTAAGAGATACGTTAAAGTTTGACATTATAAAGCGGTTTAGGGTCTATCGGAAGGAATTGTGATGAAGTTTGTTAAGCCCATTGAAGAAAAAAGTAAGTGGATGGGTTGAACCGTCCACCTACTTTCTACCTCTTCTACTTTTTGGGGTTTGCTTAGAATTGTCCACGGCAACCCTGAGTTGGTTGTTCGCTTTATTCCGCAAGTAAAGTCCCACTACACTGATAATAATTAAAGTTAAACTAACCAATTGAGCAACTCTGAAGGGACCGGCCATTAAACTGTCTGTTCTTAATCCCTCTATAAATAATCTGCCCAGAGAATATAACCCCAAGTATAATAAAGCAATTTCACCTTCAAACCGCTTTTTATTCCAATATAAGAACAAGAATATAAATACGCTAAAATCCCATAATGATTCGTAAAGAAAAGTGGGATGATAGTACTGGCCATTGATAAACATCTGATTGGCAATAAATTGGGGGAATTTGGCGATAAACTCTGGACTAACGGGGCCACCGTGGGCTTCTTGGTTAAGAAAATTACCCCATCGACCGATGGCCTGTCCTAAGATGACACTGGGGGCACAAATATCCGCCATTTGCCACACCGATAATTTATATTTTCGCACATATAAATACCCAGCCAGTACACCACCGATTAAACCGCCATGAATAGCCAGTCCACCATGCCAAATGGCCAATATTTCTAATGGGTTGGCGGCATAACTTGACCACTCAAAAATCACATAATATACCCTGGCACCAATAATAGCTGCCGGAATAACCAATGTCACCATATTTACTATATGATCGGGATTTAGTCCCACTTTTTTTGCTCGTATGTATGCTAATATTATGCCAATTACAAAGGCCGCAGATATGATAATGCCGTACCAATAAATATCTCTGGGGCCAATGGAAAATGCCACTGGGTCTATCAAATTATTCACCTCACAATTTTTATGATAATTTAGCAGGAATTTGGTAACATTATATCGAATTAGCATAGGGTTTGACAAATTTAAGATTTTTAACTAAATTATATCATAGTAAACTTATCATTAATATAAGTCCAAACATCTTAGTTTGATCATCGCCACCAGCACTCGAAGGAGGAGTACATTTGAAAAATGTAACTGTAGTTAAACATCCAGTTGCCAAACACTGCTTAAGATACCTAAGGGATAAAAACACAGATATCGTGATTTTTAGAGATCACCTAAATAGATTAGGTACCTTTTTAGCTATGGAGGCCACCACTGATATCCCGACCAAGCAAATTCAGGTTGATACACCTTTGAACATAGCAACTGAGGCCACCGAAGCCATGGACGACAATGTATTATTAGTACCGATTTTAAGAGCAGGACTGGGGTTTGTTGAAAGTTTCTTAAAAGTAATTCCCCGGGCTAAAGTGGCTCATGTTGGCATGGCTAGGGATCACGAAACCCTCGAGGCCAAAGTATACTTGAGTACACTGCCCGATCATGTATCTACATTTGACAAGGTTTATGTACTGGATCCAATGCTGGCCACCGGTAACAGCTGCGTTAAAGCACTGGAGATCTTAGTGGAAGCCGGCATTAAACCAGAAAACATTGTGGTATCCTGTGCCTTCTCAGTAGAAGAAGGTATTCGACAAGTCCACAGCAAGTTTCCGGAAATCAGAATTGTAACCGCCACTGTTGACCAAAAATTAAATGAAGTTGGTTATATAGTTCCGGGTTGCGGAGATGCCGGAGATCGGTTATACTTGTTATAGCAATTTAAAAACTTAATAGTGTCTACCTTTAAATTAGTCCTGAGAGGCTAAAAAGGTGTGAGTTAGGGTAATATTGCTAACTGGCTACAGATCTAAGCAGTGTCTTGTCTGTAGGTAGTTAGTTAGGTAATATACGTCTAATTTATGCTTCCTGTCTCTCTAGGCAGGAAGCATTTTTTATTTGTGTTTCAAATTATCCTGGGGAAAGATAATTCTAAGAGGAGGTCTCTCGATGACAAAAAGAGAAATTCAAGTAGATGAAAAATTGCCTATTCTTCAAACACTGCCCCTTTCCTTTCAACACTTATTTGCCATGTTTGGTTCCACTGTTCTGGTACCATTCATATTCCAAGTGGACCCGGCAACAATTTTACTTATGAATGGTATTGGTACTTTAATCTATATTATATTGTGTAAAGGTGGCATTCCCGCCTACTTAGGTTCCAGTTTTGCCTTTATCTCTCCGGTGCTGGTGGTGTTAGCTAATAGAAGTTACGAAGCTGCCTTGGGTGGATTCATCGCTGTCGGTGCGGTCTTTTGCCTGGTGGCTTTAATCATCAAGGCCATTGGTACCAAGTGGATTGATGTTATCTTCCCTCCGGCTGCCATGGGTGCCATTGTGGCGGTAATTGGTCTAGAACTGGCACCGACAGCTGCTGAAATGGCTGGTTTGATTTTGCCCGCAGATGCAGCCGCTGACGCCGTCAAAGATCCCCAAGCAATTATGGTGGCGTTACTGACACTGGCCATTACCATCTTTGGTTCGGTAGTCTTTCGAGGCTTTCTGGGAATCATTCCGATTTTAATTGGTGTGTTAAGTGGTTACGCAATTTCCTTTGCTTTAGGCATGGTGGATGTACAAGCCATCGCTGAAGCAGAAATGTTTAAAATACCAACTTTTTATCGCCCGGAATTTGATTGGGCTGCCATTGGTGTGATTCTGCCCGCTGCTTTGGTGGTAATAGCTGAGCATGTAGGTCACCTCTTTGTTACCAGCAATATTGTCGGCCGCGACTTGGCCAAAAAGCCGGGCTTACATCGCTCCCTTTTAGGTAACGGTATCTCAACATTGGTTTCCGGCTTTGTGGGTTCAACCCCAAACACCACTTATGGCGAGAACATCGGTGTAATGGCACTGACCAAGGTGTATAGTGTCTGGGTAATCGGTGGCGCCGCAGTGCTGGCAATTTTTCTCTCATTCTTTGGCAAATTAGCTGCCGCCATTAGTTCCATTCCAGTTCCAGTAATGGGCGGTATCTGCCTGTTGCTCTTTGGCTCCATCGCCGCCTCGGGAATTCGGATGTTGGTGGAGGCTCAGATTGATTATAGTAAAGCCAGAAACTTAATTTTAACCTCGGTGGTATTGATCATTGGTATCAGCGGCGCCGAAATCACCATGGGCGCTGTCAGCTTAAAGGGAATGGGCTTGGCAACTGTGGTGGCCATTATTTTAAGCCTGTTCTTTAAACTGCTAGATGTATTCAACCTCAGCAACGATAATATTTAAATGGTGTGGCACAAATGTTTCAGCACAAGTCACCTGTGTTAAATGGTTAAAGCGCAGGTGGCTTTTGCTATTGCTTTAGGAATAAAAATAATTTAAAAACCCGGCGTCGACTGCAGTAAGCGAACGACATATAGTTAAGCAGTGAACCGAACTTAGCGAAGGAGGTTGTCGGAGGCAGGGTGGCGCATAGGACGTGCGCCACCGGCAACTGAGCCATGGACGGCGAATCTGCCGGGAACCCTGCCGGAGACAGCCGGATAAGCTTTAGTTCGGTCTGCGAAACTATCTAAAAAGTGAGCGGTGCAGTCGCAGCCGGGTTCTACCGCAACCTAAATTCCAACAGCTAAACAAAAATCCAACCACCGCAAAAGACACCAGTTTTAAATATCAGTATATATACCCATTTGCCTGCCAGCCTCTCGGTCATTGTTTACTTGGCTGTGAAAAAGTTGTTCTAAACTGGGCTCTTTGGCTTCGTGATGTATTTGGGAGATTACCTCTGTCACACCCCTGGCCTTTAAGGCCGCTTCCATCGCCGCTTGCTCTTCCATGGCGTTGGTACAGTGCCCCATCAAGAACACTTTGCCACCAACGCTTTTAACGCCTATATGTTTTAAATTCACCCGCGGGTCAGCATTGAGTTCTTCCATAACTTCGAAGGCAACGCCCCGATCGGTTATTTGGCCATCGGTGGAGATGGCAATACCATTTTCTATCCTTTTAATACCATTTACCCTAGATACAACTTCATTAGCCCGGTTTTTATCTGAAACTGTGTCCACAATCCCGGTAAGTTGCACCTCACCGTCAACAACGTCGGCCTTTATATCATAAGCCCTCATTTCAGCATCTGCTTCCAAATAAGCATTTACTAAACGCTTTAATTCGTCATCCTTTGATTTTTGCATACTAATCTCCCTTCTTAAAATGATTATTTTCCTTTCATATTATCCCCGGTGTAAGTTTAAATAAATGACAGCGTTCAATATCACCCTTGAAAATATTGTATCTTTAGCTTTATTCTGTTCAACATAAAAAAACTATATTAGCTAAAAATATTAAAAATAGCGTGAGGAGGATTTGTAAAATGGCAGGAGGTTCAATAGATATTAACCCAGGCTATCAAAACCCTAAACTGGAAGAAAACCTGCACCGGCCAGTGGGTGCACCTCGGGCCAGAGAAATTAAGTCCCAAAAAGCACAGTTAAATAGCACTCACCGTCATGGTACCCAAAAGGATTATAAAATTGGCATGGAATTAAAAACCGGCGTTAAAGAAAGAAAATAATTAAAAATTTCTTTGAAAAATGCCTTGACTGATTATAACAAGGCATTTTTCTTTATCACTTTCTGGCCTAATAAAGTATAATGGTGTACATAATAAATGAATAAGGAGTATGATCTGTATGAAATACTCTTCGGTTTTCGATATAGTTGGACCTTCAATGATTGGTCCTTCCAGTTCCCACACTGCTGGGGCTGCAAAAATTGGTTTAATGGCCCGCAATATTTTTAATGCCCAACCGGATAAATTAGAAATAACCTTTTATGGCTCCTTTGCCAAAACCTACCGGGGGCATGGCACCGATTTAGCAATTATCGGCGGTCTTTTAGGATATAATGCTGATGACCCCCGAATAGTTAATGCTATAGATGATGCAACTAAATTGGGCATAGAAATGGTGCTACTCACCGGTGAAGAAGAAACCGAGCACCCCAATACCGTGAAAATTATTATGCATGAGAAAGACCGAACCTTTGAAGTGATTGGCATTTCTCCCGGCGGTGGACGGGCTGAGATCATTGAAATTAATGGCTTCAAATTAAAGGCTGAAGCGGACAGCAACTTTTTACTGGTATTCCACCATGACCGTTACGGTGTCATTGCAGCGGTGGCCAACCTATTAGCTTGCAACGGTATCAACATTGGTCATATGGAAGTGGCTAGAAAATCAAAGGGTGCCGAAGCTTTAATGATGATCCAGACAGATCAACATGTACCAGAAAATATTGCTTCCGATATGAAGGTTCTGGCCAACGTTACCAGCGTAATCGTCTTTAATAAACCTTAGAGAAAGCGGTGCAGAAAATGGAGTTTCATTCAATTGAACAACTGTTGGCATTGTGTGCCAGCAAAAATTTAAAGATCTCTGATATTATGGTGGAACACGAAATCATTAACAGCGGTTTAGACAGGAAACAAGTTTATCAACAAATGGATAAACAATTAAAGGTTATGGAAGATGCGGTCCAGAGAGGTCTAAAGGAAAATCTCAAGTCCCGCAGCGGCTTAGCCGGTGGTGATGCTAAGTTATTGGCAAATTACCATCAAAAGGGTAATCACCTCACCGGTGGCGTTGTAATGGATGCCTTAACCATGGCTTTGGCCACCTCAGAAGTTAACGCCTGTATGGGGGCGATAGTGGCTACCCCCACCGCCGGTTCCTGCGGAGTGGTGCCAGGTTGTATTTTTGCCGTTGGTAAACATTTAAATTCTAACCGTGATGATTTAATTGATGCTTTATTTACTGCCGGCGCCATAGGTATGGTCATTGCTAACAATGCCAGCATTTCCGGTGCTGCCGGTGGCTGCCAAGCAGAAATAGGCACCGCCGCAGGAATGGCTGCAGCTGCCGTGGTGCAATTGGCCGGCGGCACCCCAAAACAATCTGTAAATGCCGTGGCCATTGCGTTAAAAAGTATGTTGGGATTGGTATGTGACCCAGTGGCCGGGTTGGTAGAAGTGCCTTGTATCAAACGCAATGCCACAGGATCTGCCATTGCGCTGACAGCAGCAGATATGGCCTTGGCAGGAATTGAAAGCGCTATCCCCTGTGATGAAGTGATAGATGCCATGTACCGGGTGGGGCGCTCGATACCGGTAACGTTGCGAGAAACTTCTATGGGGGGCCTAGCAACCACCGACACCGGACGTAGATTCGAAAAAGAAATTTTAAAGTAGCCACCGGCACTTTGGTAAGAATAAATATAAACAGCCAGTGGCGGAACAGTCTTAACTGTCACGCCACTGGCTTCAGTCATTAGTTTAGCCCCGCAGCATGCTTGGCATTGATTCTTTCTACCAGATACATGGTAGAAAAAACGTGATGCACTTGATTGGCCACACTTTCCACCGGCCCTTGATAATCATATAATCCTTCCACAAGTACCGGTTCAAAACCAAAGTCTGTTATTATACTTTGCTTCACTTTATTTAAAATAGCTTTGCGTGTTTCTAAGTCACCAACATCCTGCCATTCAGTGTAAGCATCTATACCATCACTTCCGGTTATTTTCTTTACCGTTTCTAAAAAGGTCACTCGAAATTGTATAAATGTCGGTTGTCGCTTATCAAGCACACCCATGTACTTACCTCCCATTACTATTTTCTAACAAATATGTTTCAATATACTTAAACAATTTCCTTTATGTCAACCCAATTTCTCTATATTCTGAATAATGAAGTTTTTTGTATTTGCCAGCAGGATATTTGTAAATGCAGCGAGAATATCATATTTCATTGGGGCGGTTAATAGAATATTCTAAAAAATTAAAAAAGGAGTGATGTTTTTTAAATGAGTTTTTCAGAACTTATAAGTACTTTAAGTGACTTTGTTTGGGGCCCTTATATGTTGGTATTCATTGTAGGTACTGGTATTTTCCTAACTATCCGCCTTGGATTCCTGCAAGTTTTTTCTCTACCCTACGCCCTGAAACTGGCCTTTGGCAGAAATCAAGACAAAAAGTCAACTGGTGACATTTCCCACTTTCAATCCTTAATGACTGCGCTTTCAGCTACCATAGGTACCGGTAACATTGCCGGTGTGGCAACCGCCTATGTGCTTGGGGGACCCGGTGCTATTTTATGGATGTGGATTACCGCTGTCTTTGGTATGGCCACAAAATACGGTGAAGCAATTTTAGCAGTTAAATATCGGATTGTAGACGATAACGGCAACATGGCTGGTGGCCCGATGTACGTGTTGGAAAGAGGCTTAGGTCAAAAATGGCTAGGCTGGCTGTTCGCCTTTTTTGGTGCCGTTGCCGCCTTTGGTATCGGTAACATGGTGCAAACCAACTCCGTTGCGGATGTTGTGCAATCTAACTTTGGTGTATCACCATATATAACCGGTGTTATCTTAGCAGCTGGTACTGCCGCAGTTATTCTTGGTGGTATTAAGAGTATTGGTAAAGTTACCAGTTTTATTGTCCCTTTTATGGCCTTATTCTATGTTTTAGGCGGTTTGGCAATTGTAGCACTGCACATAGATTTAGTACCAGAAGCCTTTGCTTTGATTTTTTCAGACGCCTTTACCGGTCAAGCCGCTGCCGGCGGTGCTCTTGGTACTGTAATTCGTTGGGGTGTTGCCCGCGGTGTATTCTCTAACGAAGCTGGTTTAGGTTCCGCCCCCATTGCTGCTGCAGCAGCAATAACTGACCACCCCGGTCGTCAAGCTTTAGTATCCATGACCGGTACTTTCCTTGACACCATTATTGTATGTTCCATTACCGGTTTAGGTTTGACAATTGGCGGTTTAACTGGTGCAGTTGAACCTGGTTTAGAAGGTGCTACCCTTACTGCCGCTTCTTTTGCAGCACTGTTACCTGGTTCTAACTTTGGTGCATACTTAGTTACCATCGGTTTAATGTTCTTTGCTTATTCAACAGTTCTTGGTTGGTCTTATTATGGCGAAAAATGTTTCCAATATCTTTTAGGTACAAAGGGTATTACTTTATACCGCTGGGCCTTTGTATTGGTGGCCTACTGGGGTGCAACCGCACAATTAGATATCGTATGGGGCATTGCCGACGTATTTAACGGTGCGATGGCCATTCCAAACTTAATTAGCTTAGTACTGTTATCAGGGGTAATTGTGTCTGAAACCAAAGACTTTAAGAAAATTCGAGAGAAAGAAAAACAGCAAGCAAGTACCGGCATCAGTGCTTAAAAATTGATCATTAAAGAGGTTGTTCAAACAACAGCCTCTTTTTTGTTGTCAGAAAGTATTTAATTTTTAAAAAGATTTTTAACTTTAAAATAATTTCCTTTTTTAGTGTTAGATAGGTATGCTGAACATATTTATTATATAGCTTTCTCTTTTGGAGGTTAATTATGGGATTGCGTACCGCCAACAAAAAATTATGTCTGTTATTTATATTGTCCTTGATTATATTAATTGTGGGCATTAATAATCATAGCTTTACTGTTATAACCAAAACTGAGGCCGGCTCATTGGAGGGAGAAATAAAATTTATTCTGCCCATTAAGCTAGAAAAATCAAGCACCCATCTATACCCAGAGTACCCGCAACATGCGCCCCAATGGTCTGTAGAACAAACAAAAGCAAATGTAGTAACAATAAAAGTTCAGGAACATGTTCCCTACGGTCAAAATCTTAAACTGAAACTTGGCTATCGCCCTTTAGGACTACCAATTACATTCCACATCCAGCAAGACATAGTCAATGACGTAATACCAAAGCTGATGGACCCTAAAAACAAAGTGGTTTCATCAGATAAGCCGTTAATTTTTCAATTTAACACCTTTATCGATCCAAAAAGTATGACTGCTGGCACCAGCACAAGTATACCTGGATATTTTAAACCTACAGATTGGGACGGTGTAAAAAATTATAGTCGGTGGCAATTTACCCCGGAGCATCCCTTGGCAGAAAATCATTCTTTTAGCGTAATTTTTAAACCCAGCATTTATAGCACCAATAATAAATACCTAGAAAAACAAATTATATGTCAGCTCATCACTGGAGTTAAACCCCAGTATGTCAGCGGTAGTGTAATTGATAATGCTAACAACATTAGCCTGTACCCTAAATTGGAGTTTACTTACAACCAAAAGCTAGCCAAAGCAAATATTATTTTAAAAGAAACCCACAGCAATTGTAATGTTTCCGGTCAGATCACGGTAACTGATCATACTGCGTCATTTATTCCCGATAATGTCTTACTTCCCAATACCAAGTATTTTTTAACTATCAAGGTGGAATCAATTGAACAACAAGCCAGCAATGAGCTACAAATTAATTTTACTACCGAAGAGGTGGCCAGTAAATATTGGGTGGATGTAAAACTGGGGGCGATACACACAGTAACCATTTATCAAGGTCAATATCCTATCCGCTTTATGTTGGCTTCCGGGGGACGCAGTGGCCATGAAACCCCACTGGGAAAATACTATATCCAAGACCGGGGTAGCAGTTTCTGGGCAGCTAGATTTGGTGAAGGAGCAAATTACTGGGTAAGAATAGTGGGTAGTATATTAATTCATTCGGTTCCTAAGGATGCTAACTGGCAAACAAAGGAAGAAGAACACGCCAAACTGGGGTTACCAGCCAGCCATGGATGTATTCGCCTTGCGGAACCGGATGCCAAATGGGTTTATGAGAATCTACCGGCAAATACCATGGTAATCATTCATAACTGATATAGCCGATAATTTAATCCCGCTAATTATTCTAAAATTATGTTTTTATGGTATAATAACCTTGTGAAGGGGGTATGCCGGAATGTATGATGTTATTTGCTATCGTCTTAAAGGTCACTTACATTATCAAACCGAAGTGGTGCCGTCAGGTACGCCTGTCAATGATGCCATAGAAAATATTCAAAATGTAGAAGAAACCCTCAGATTTACCGGCTATTCCACCAAGGAAGATGCACAAAAATTTATTGAAAAATTTCAATCCAGCGCTAAAAAATAGTCCAATTATTTTTTACAGTTTCACCAGTTGATATTTTCTAGTGCCTAAGCCAATTATTTCTCCGTGGGCTAAACTTTTCTCGTAATCTGCATTAGGGTGTAGTGCCTTTAGTTTGTCGACGTCATTCCCTTTGCCGTCCAGTTTTGATCCTGGCAGTGCCGGTTCTTTATTAACCAAATCACATGCTGCTTGATCTAAGGCAACTGGATCTAAAGAGGCAATGATGCCAATATCACGCACTATCGGCGTATCATTCCAAGCACAACAATCGCATTCCGGTGATACCTGGGTAATAAAAGTTATAAAACCACATTTTTCACGCTTATCTTTAATTACCCCCAAAGTATATTCAGCCATTTTTTCTTGAATAGCATGGGGCTCAGTCTTCCAGCTCACTGCAATGGCACCTTCTGGGCAGGATACAGTACACTCTCCACAGCCGATACATTTAGCCCGAATAATATTTGCTTTGCGTTCAATGATTTCTATTGCTCCCCTAGGACACCACTTAGCACACCTACTGCAACCAATACATTTTTCGTTATTTAATGATGGCAGCACATCTGAGTGCATCATTTGCTTACCGCTGCGTGATCCCAAACCCATGCCAATATTTTTTATGGTGGCTCCAAAGCCAGTGACTTCATGCCCTTTAAAGTGGCTCACTGCAATAAATGCATCGGCGTGGATAGCAGCACTACCTATTTTAACCTCTTTGAAATGTTTACCGTTAATTGGTACGTTGATATAATCTTTACCAGTTAAACCATCGGCAATTACTATTGGCGCCCCCACCACTGAGTAGTTCCAACCGTTTTCAATGGCAGTCACTGTATGATCCACTGCATTTGATCTGCTGCCGACATATAATGTATTGGCATCAGTTAAAAAAGGGTTTCCTCCTAACCCCTTAACCCGATCCACCAATCTTCTGACAAATTGCGGCCTTATATAGGCCAGGTTTCCCTTTTCGCCAAAATGAACCTTAAAGGCCACCAAGTCCTTTTCTTTGATCAGATCATCGAAACCCGCTGTCCGCCACAGTTTTTCCAGCTTGTCCAACAAGTTTTCTTTCATATTGGCTCGCAGATCAATAAAATAAACTTTAGCTGCCACTATATCTGCCCCCTTAACATCATTATATGTTTACCCCGCTTATGTAAATTTACTCCTGCAACTCTATATTATTTCGGTCTCAATAGCTAGCACTTGGGCGATACCTAATGATTCTATAAATTTTGCTACATTGCTTAAGGTACTCTGCACATGGGTGGTTTCATTGCTAATGCAGGCTATCCCCAATGTGGCCCGTTGCCAAGTATGCTGCCTACCAACTTCAGCTACCGAAACATTATATCTGTTTTTAATTCTATCAATAATGCTTTTAAGCACCCGCCTTTTATCCTTTAGATTATTGGCTTCCCCAATATACAATTCAACAATTAGCGTACCCACAATCATTGCTCCCCCCCCCAATCTTTGGTATTGACCAAGTTTTAAATCCACGCCCTTTAGTTTATACTTTGTTTGTTAAAAGTATAAAAACATGAAGCCCAAGCATATCGAAATAGCTGGGCTTCATGATAATTTGATTATTTTTTATAAAAGGCCATTCCCACTGCACCGGGTCCGGTATGGCACCCAATTACCGAACCAATTTGACAAATAACCAGTTCATCAATATTTAAGTTTTGTGTGGCTTCTGCCTTAAGCTGTTCCAATGCCATTGGATCATGGGCATGTACTAAATAACATACCATCCTTTCATTACCACATTCTTCAACAGCCTGCTGAACTATTTTTTTAATTCCCTTATTTTTACCACGTATTTTGGCCCAAGGTTGTAAAATGCCGTCCTTGACAACAATCATTGGCTTGATATTTAGTAGCGATCCAACAAAGGCTTCGGTTTTACTAATCCTTCCACCCCGCTGCAGATACTCTAGCGTGTCTACTAAGAAATTAACTCTCATTTTATTTATTATTTCATTGATTAGTAATATAATTTCCTCTTTGCTCTTCCCTGCTTCCACTGCCTTGGCAGCGGCTAAAGCAATTAATCCTAAGCCACCACATACATTTCTCGAATCTATGACAGTAATATCCTGATCCGGCAACATACTTTGGGCTATTTGGGCAGCACGGTAAGTACCACTTATGCCCGAAGATAAGTGGATAGATATAATAGACTGAACGCCCTCTTCCTTTAAACGCTGATAGGTTTGTAAAAATTCACCCGGTGAAGGTTGCGATGTGGTAGCTCTTTCATTTGCGGTCACTAACCGTTCATAAAATTGCGTTGGCTTTATGTCTACACCATCTTTATAAACCTGTTGTCCAAATATAACTTTTAATGGCACTACTGCTATTTGATGTTGTTGATACAGCTCATCATTAAGATCAGCAGTGCTATCTGTAACAATTCTAATAGAGGACATTATCGCTCTCCCTACGATTGATTTATTACTCTGCAGAAATTAAATATTGATATAAAGGTTGACCCCCGTAGTGAACTTCTATTTCTAAGTGCGGAAATTCCTGTTGCAACTTATCGGCAGTCTGTTGGGCAGCCTCACCAGTTACATCATCACCATAATAAATAGTGATTAATTCTTCATCATTGGCAGTTAATGCTTGCATTAGTTGCCTCAGTACATCATCCATTTTCTTGCCGCTGGTTACAATTTTATCATCTAACAAACCGATAATATCGCCTTGATTAATGGCTTGACCTTGAACACTGACATTTCGAACAGCAGTTGTTATTTCGCCCGTTCGTACCAGCTCCCGTCCATCAGTCATGGCTTCAACGTTTTCGCTGATGCTGGCTTCCGGGTCCAGTGCCAGCAAAGCAGCTATCCCTTGTGGTATAGATAACGTCGGTATCACCGCAACTTCTTTTTTACTAATGGCAGCCGCTTGATTGGCTGCCATGATGATGTTCTTATTGTTGGGCAACACAATTACGCTATCGGCCGGTGCTGCCTCTACCGCCTTTAGTATATCATCGGTGCTAGGGTTCATAGTTTGGCCGCCCCTAACTATCACGTCAACACCCAAGCTTTCTAATATATTGTCAATACCCTCACCAATGCTTACCGCAACCACAGCTAAGTGCTTATGCTGTGGTTCTTCACGCAGTCCTTCATTTTGTTCACGCATATTACTTATATTCAGTTTATGTAGTGAACCATAATTTAGACATGTTTCAATTACCAACCCAGGATGATTTGAGTGAATATGAACCTTTGCCACCTCTTCACTGCCCACCACCATTAAACAATCACCATATGGTTTTAATTGATTTTTAATCTCTGCCAGTGGTAACAGGTTTCCCTTGAGTAAGAATTCGGTACAATAGGTGAAGTTAATGTCATCTTCAATATCCTGGACATTAAATTCCGCCAACCGCTTCTCTTGATTACTGGTAAAATCGTGTAATAATTCAATATGCTCTGCCTGCCGCAAGGAGTATAACATTCCTTGCCAAATGGTCACCCAACCCTTACCTCCGGCATCCACCACTCCTGCTTCCTTTAATATCGGCAGTTGATTAGGGGTTTCATCCAATGCCTTTAGTGCTTGTCTTAAGGTAGCAACCATAAATCGAAACAATTCAGGACTGCGATCTGCTGCCTGCTGAGCCGCTTCAGCAGACTTCCTTAACACTGTTAAAACGGTACCCTCCACAGGGTTAGAAACTGCATGATAAGCTAACTTTGCTCCTTCTGCAATGGCCATTGCAATGTCATTAGCATTGGCCGCAGGTTTATCCTTTAACGCATTGGAAAAACCTCTCACCACTTGAGATAAAATAACCCCGGAATTACCCCGGGCACCCATTAAACAGCCACGGGCAGCCGCCTCGGCCACTTCCCCCAAATGGTCCCCTTCCACCTGCTGGGCTTCCTTTGCCGCTTCCAGCAACGTCAGATACATATTGGTTCCTGTATCACCATCCGGCACAGGAAATACGTTCAAAGCATCAATCTCATGCTTTTGCTTAGCTAAAAGATTTGCACTTCCGGTCAACATTAGTTTAAAACCAATTCCATCCATTGTATATATGCCCAAACTAAACGCCCCTCTACATGAATTAACTGATTCTTCAACTTTACATTAATTCTATTTTTTTTGCACGTTTCCTGCCTAATACACTTTTTTACTAGCCTATACATTAGTTTATCATTTTATTTTGTAGTTCTCACTATAAACACAATTAACCCCTTGGCTTAAGCCAAGGGGTTATTATAGTTGAATTACATTTTAAAACCAGTGAGTTCAAAGATCATTTTACCAAATACATATGATGTTCCCGTATAAGTGAGGATTACTGCCAAAGCGGCTTTCAAATATACAGCCTTGATCATTTTGGATAATTTAACACCTAAATAACTACCGATACAGATACCAACTATTTCCCAGCTAAGCAATGCGTAATCAATGACACTGCCCATTTGAATGTAGTTAAGTACACTGGTAATTGATGTAAACAGGATTGAGAAGGTTACAGTGCCTGCCACAATAAACATCGGGAATCCCATAAAACTGGCCACAAAGGGTACCAACAGGAAGCCACCGCCCACGCCCATTGATGCAGAGATAATTGCCACTATAAAGCCAGCCGCAAAGGGTACTAGGGCGTTGAATTGGAACTCTTCACCCCCAAAGGTAAACCTGTTTTTAATACCAATTTGCTGAAAGTTAACACCAAATTCTTTAATTTCGTTCAGTTTTCCAGCGGCCCTTAGTTCTTTAACTTTATTTTCAAAGTTTTTAGTGGCTGCCTTTACCTTTTTCTGACTATCTCTAAATTTAGGAGTAATTTCGTACCACATGCGGAAGGCAATAAAGTATGTCAATAGTCCAAAGACCGACTTGTAACTACTCATGTCCGATAGATAAGTATGGGATAGGTAGGAGCCAACCAAAGCACCGATAATACCACCGGCTGCCAGCATTAATGAAATGGGAATAATTATTCTTTTTTCCCGAATATACATCGGTGTTGAAATAACCGGCGATATGATGGTTAAGATTTGGTTCATTGGTTTAATCATGTTGGCGTCTTTAATGCCAAAGACTGTGATGTGTCCCATACCAGCCAGAATGCCACCGGCGGCACCCACAGAGGAAAATACAAAGCCCGTTATCACTGACCATAAAATTAACATCACTGGGCTAACCGTTACACCTGCAATTTCAAAAGTCATAAAATACCCCTCCCTAATTATTTAATGCTAACACCCTATGTTTTTTAACCAATTTCTTTGCTACCAGATAAATGATAATTGCCAAAGGATAATAAATAATTACTTCCAAAGTAATGTCAAAGATGGTGATTTGTCTAAATTTTAAACTCAACAACCACATGATGATAAAGTGAGGTACTAAGGATGTTAAAGATTCTAAAACCGATGCCGCCAACATTTCAAAGTAGATTTCGCGAATTCTTTCCTGCAGAGCATGATAAGCCTCACCATCGCCCATTTGCAACGCAGATTCACTAAGTTCATTGTACTTTTTAATCTCGGCAAGCAATTTTTCTTTCTTTTCTCTATGGGGTTGCTTTAATTTATCAATTACAGAAAAGAACATCTATCCCTATCACCTCACTTTAAAATTGTGTTTGTTATAGTTATTTCAATAACTAGTCAAGCCAGAGCTTTACAGGTTTTTCAATTTTTTAATCTTTTTGCGATTATAGCTGGAATAAATGACACCCAACGGATTATGGGCCAGCACCCTGTCCTTGACTGCAAACACCGTCACTGGTGCCTCTGCAAACTGATGGAATAAAATATCATGACCGACACATAGACCTAGTTCTATGTTAAGGTCAACTTTAGCTTTGTTAAGTAATTCAGCCTGCCCCACCGGATTGCATAAAACTTCAACTTTGTCATCCTTAACATTTGGCACTTCATAATCTTTTTTATTTAGTCCACCACATTTACAACAAACCGATTCCACTTCAAACCCCAGATCAACCAAAATATCATTTATTGCTTTAGCTTCATCAGCCAGCCCCACGCAAAAGGCCAACCCCAACTTTTTATAACCAGATTTTTTACTGAATCGCACCAGTTCTTCCATGCGGGTAAGGTTATTGCCAAATTCTTTTTGTAAATAACCACTGATTCTGTGCTTGGGCTTGTTTTCATCTCGCTGGTAGGGTGACAAATCCAATTTACCACCAGTGCAATCAAAACCTTCTTTGTCACAGCGGTTATTAATTTTACATAGCGCACATTTCATTTAATTCCCTCCCTTATTATTGCTTATAGAGGATGGTGCTAATTAATTGAATAATTGATGATTAGCTAATCGTCATTATATGGATAGTGTTTGTTTTCACTTTCCTATTACGTTGGATTATAGCAAACAACCTGACATAAGTATGTCGCTTCTGTGACACAAAAAGTGTCACATTTATGACCCCGGTCTGTCATTAACGTGACACTTTTATTGTGCTAATAATAATATTCTTTTACATTATCCATTTGGTAAGTTTGTCTAGGTCAGTGATAAAAATATCTCTACCTTCCATAGTAATACTTTTCTCATTTTTAAAATTATTTAAAGTGGATGTTACCGTTTGCCTTGAAGTACCAATCATATTGGCCATTTCTTCATGGGTTAAACGTAGGTTAATTTTTAAGCCCTTGTCGGTTTTTACACCAGTTAGTTCCGATATTTTCAAAAGCATTAACGCCAAACGACCAGGCACCTGCCAACACACCAATTCGTGTACAATGGCTTCCGCCTCCCTCATTCGGGCCCCCAACAATCTAGCCACTTTAACTGCCAATCTTGGTTTAGCCTCCAAAAGTTCTTCAAACTTATTCTTTCTAACCACCACCGCCTTGACATCATTTATTGCCCCGGCAAAACATGTCCGTTCACCATGATGCAGTGTTTCAGCTAAACCCATTAATTCACCGGGACTGCGCATACATCCAACGGTTACCCTACGCCCATCGCTGGCAATGCGGTATATCTTAACATACCCTTCCTCAACCAAGTAAATCCGATCTGCAATATCCCCAGCAGAAAACAGCGTGTGTCCTTTAGGATAATGCATTAACATCCCCGCTTCGCGGATTAACTTCTTTTCAGCCTCATCTAATCTCAACGCTTCACCATTATCATTTGTTGTCATCAACTAACCCTCCCCTCCTAAAGATATCATTATATACCAAGCTTATCCAAAGCTGAATCAACATAGGTTCTAATTCTATCGGCACTGGATAGCACCAGCGCTTTAGCCGCAATTCTAGCTGCATTTTCTGCATCTAACTTATCTATCACCTTTAGGGTATCTGATATTTTGTCGGACCTAACCGCTATCCCGGCAATGCCAATTCCTTTAAATATGGGAAGCACCTGTTTATATTCTGTGATGGCACCACAAACCATAACATCTAACGGGTTTTCTGGTTTAACATCTATTATTTGCTTAATTGCTCGCAGCAACGCCGGATGCATCGGGTCTGTTAGCTGTGTCAACATCGGACCATCGGTATCCAATGCCATCAAGTACTTAAGTAATTTATCAGCGTCAACAATGTAAAAGTTAACTTCATGGGTTAACATCTCCAATGAGATAACTAGCGATGGTATTTCTACCATTATACCAAGGGGTGTATTAGCGTTATAGGTAAACCCCTGTTCACTAAGCTGTTTGCGCACTAAATGAAGTTGTTCCTTCGCCCATTTAAATTGCTCTATATCGGCAACTCCGGGAATGGCAATTCTAACATTGTATCCTTCACTTGCCCGCAGCACTGCTCGCAACTGTCCTTGGAAAGTGTCAGGGTTTGCAATGCTATTTCTTATTCCCCAAAGGCCAAAGGGCTGTACCGTAGAACCACCATCAAAGGTACGAATGGTGATGGGGTTATTACCACCCTGGGCAAAAACCTGACGGTAATATTGATATTGTTCTTCTTCATTATATTCTTTATCTTGATATAATGATTCGGTTCTTAATATTCCAATCCCTTTTGCGCCCTTTTCTATAGCATTTTCTATCTCATTAACATTTTCGATATCGGCCTGTACTCTAAAATCAAACCCACGGTTACTAAATAGCATAAATAACACTCCAGACGGTTTAGTGTCCACATATCACTGTATAACATAGTATTATATCATATATAAACTATGTCTAATATTAAATTCTTCCGGTTTTATTCTATATAGTGGTTTAATGCTGGGTTTGTAGTAAATAATTAAATATGTTATTTAAAAATGTAGTATAATAAACACACCATTAGTTAGAGGGTGGTATATTTTGGGTAAAGTTTTAAATAATATTCTGGACGCCATTGGCAATACGCCAATGGTTAAATTACATCGGGTGGTGGACCATTGTCCCGCTAATATTTATGCTAAAATTGAATCGTCTAACCCCAGTGGCAGTGCCAAGGCCAGAACTGCCCTGGGCATGATCCTGGCTGCTGAAAAGGAAGGCATCCTTAAACCGGAATCAATAATTATTGAACCCACCAGTGGCAATCAGGGGATTGCCTTGTCAATGGTGGGAGCAGTGCGAGGTTACCGCACAATTATTGTGATGCCTGACAACATGAGCGTTGAGCGACAACAACTTATAAAAGCATATGGCGCTGAAATAGTATTAACACCGGCAAATGAAAATGTAGAGGGGGCTGTAAAAAAAGCACAGCAACTTGTACGCACAACTCCCCATGCCTGGATGCCCAATCAATTTGAAAATAGTGCTAATCCCAAATTCCATGAACAAACAACAGCCCAAGAAATTCTAGAGCAACTTGATCAACCGATAGACGCCCTTATTGCCGGGGTGGGTACTGGGGGTACTCTGTCGGGGGTTGCCCATGTATTAAAGAAACACTTTCCCCAGCTAAAGGTTTATGCAGTGGAACCCAGTAATTCGGCGGTAATAGCAGGAAAACCAGCTGGACCCCACAAACTGCAAGGCATTGGTGACGGATTTGTGCCGGCTAATTTAGATATGTCAATCTTAGACTCCCCTATTTCGGTATCCGATGAGGATGCCATCAACACTGCGCGCCGTTTAGCCAGAGAAGAAGGTTTACTGGTGGGAATATCCAGTGGTGCCGCAGTGTGGGCAGCATGTGAAGTTGGCAAGCAACTGGGGGCTGGGAAAAATATTTTAACGATACTGGTTGATACCGGCGAACGTTATTTAAGTACCGATTTATTTAAAGATTTATAATTCTAAATTAAAAGTAGTAGTGGCAAATATGTCCTACTACTTTTAATATTAACTTGAATTAATGATAAAGCACAGTCTTGAAAAGAGATTGTTATGTTAACTTGGCCAAAATCCTTTCAATCCAAACCCTTTCCATTTCAACCTCCAGCTCCACTCCGTCCGGCTGGTATTCTTGATGCAACACCTGACCATGGTGGTGCAACATTTGGATAACAAAGCTCTTATTAAAGGG
Source organism: Peptococcaceae bacterium 1198_IL3148 (assembly GCA_036763105.1). Lineage (NCBI taxonomy): Bacteria > Bacillati > Bacillota > Clostridia > Eubacteriales > Peptococcaceae > Peptococcaceae bacterium 1198_IL3148. The sequence goes on from JBAIYS010000005.1 coordinate 46,382, forward strand.
GACAAAAATTTTGGTAGTGGTTCTACCGGCGGATAATGCTTCCGATATCGCCTTTAATAAATCATCTAAACCATATTTATTTTTGGCGGAAATGTTTACAGATTTAACGTAATAACTGTGATTAATATCACCAAACATTAATTGGTTGTCGTTATTTACATCAATTTTGTTCAAAACTAAAATAGTTGACTTTTGCTCCACCCCTAGCGATGTCAACACCTTTTCCACAGCCTGAATCTGGCAGCGATAATTGGGATGACTGGCATCCACCACATGCAGCAGCAGGTCGGCTTCCACAACCTCTTCTAAGGTTGCCCGGAAGGCCGCCACCAAGTGATGAGGTAAGTTCTGAATAAAGCCTACGGTATCCGTTAATAAAATTGTTTCGTTTGTGGGCAACACCACTCTCCTAGTGGTGGGATCTAATGTGGCAAATAGCTTATCTTCAACCAATACATCTGATCCCGTCAAAGTATTTAATAGCGTGCTCTTACCAGCATTGGTGTAGCCCACTAAACTTACCAAAGGAAAAGGCACCGCTTGGCGATTCTTTCGATGTAACGCCCGATGTTTTTTTACCAGTGCTAACTCCCGTTTTAAATCCGTTATCCGTTGTCTTATTCTTCTCCGGTCAACCTCCAACTTAGTTTCACCCGGACCCCTGGTACCAATCCCCCCGCCAAGGCGAGATAATTCTGTACCACGACCAATTAATCTAGGCAACATATAATTTAATTGTGCCAACTCCACTTGTAATTTACCTTCTTTGGTCTGGGCCCGCTGGGCAAAAATATCTAAAATCAATTGCGTCCGATCTATTACCTTGACACCGATAATCTCTTCAACATTTCTCTGTTGAGAGGGGGTCAGTTCTTGATCACAAATAACCAATGACACGCCCTGTTGTTGACAACGCTCTGCCACTTGATATAATTTGCCCCGACCAAAAAAGTATCTGCTATCAGGTTTGCTGCGCCTTTGTACCATTACATCTACAACAACTGCCCCCGCCGTTTCGGCCAATCCCTTTAGTTCATTTAATGATATATCTGAACCACTGGCATTTAAATCTAAACCAATCAGTAATGCTTTTTCCTCAACTTCATTATTTATACTCTCCATTGCTCCCCCTAAAATTTTTCTTTCATTATGTTCAAATCAATCACATTTTATCATTTTACCTTGTGATTGTTAATTGAATTACATGGTCTAAGTGGTTAAGAATATTTTAGTAATCAAAACCTCTCTTAATCAATATCTATATTTTAGATTTGATTAAGGAGGTTTCGGTTTTGTACAAAAATCTTATCCCATCATTAGTTATTGCCCTCTTATTATCAATACCTGTGTTGGCGGAAGGTGCTGCCGAACAAATACTCATTAACAAAGGTACTAATCAACTGGCTTTTTACCAAGACAACCGATTGACAAAGGTTTTCCCCATCGCCACTGGCAGTCATCCGTCATTTACGCCGGAAGGAAATTTTTATATCGCAAACAAAATCATAAATCCACCCTATTATAAAAAAAACATTCCCGGTGGCAGTCCTTATAACCCATTAGGCCCCCGCTGGTTAGGCCTTTCATATCCGGGAGGCGCCTATGGAATTCATGGTAACAGCAACGCCGCCTCCATTGGCACCTATGCTTCAGAGGGCTGTATCCGTTTATATAACCAAGATATTATTTGGTTATATGACCAAGTTTTCATTGGCACGCCAGTAAAGATTGTCAACAACAATACTGACCTCAACACATTGTTGGAACCAGAAACCGCCATTCTCACGGTAAACGGTAATTATATACCGGAAAATTGCAAAGCCATTATTGTGGATCAAGATGTCATGATCGCGTTGCGTCCGTTGGCTGAGTATTTAGGATACACCATTAGCTGGAACAATAACACAAACAGCATACTAGTTGCCAACGGCCAAAAATACGCTGAATTAAAAATTAAAGACACCACCGTTACAGTAAACTCAGAACCACATGCTATTTCTAAAGCACCGATAATGTGGAATAATAACACCTATGTACCAATTGATTTTTTCGACAACATTCTCGGTTTTAAAGCAAGTTGGAATGTCCAGGAAAAACATGTAGATATTACTAATCCCTCCCTGTATTTACCAACAGAATAAGGGTTAAATTTGTGTTAACATACTGATAAAAGTTCCTTCCTGAAAATCGACACAATATTTAAAAAATCGACATAATAATATTTTCTAATTTTTATTTTTTCAGGAAGGACTTTTACGAAATATATTGAATATTGTTTTATCGGATTAGTGGTCATACCATCATAATATTAGAAGGGAGGATAAGCTGAATAAATGGATTATAAAATGGTAAGGGAAGAAGCTAAGCAAAAACTCAAAGGTTTTTGTAGAGTATGTCCGGTTTGTGATGGTCGCGCATGTGCTGGGGAAGTACCTGGCATGGGTGGCTCTGGAACCGGCGCCTCATTTAAAGCTAATCTGGAAGCATTAAATAAATACCGCCTAAACATGCGTACATTGCATAATGCCAAACAGGTAGACACCACCTTTACGTTATTTGGTAAAAAAGTGGAAACTCCTATTTTAAGTGCACCAATGACTGGTACCTACTATAACATGGGTCCGGCTTTAACCGAACGCGAATTTATTGGTATGATTGTATCCGGTAGTCGCAACGCTGGCAGCATTGGTTTTACCGGTGACGGGGCTGATCCCACCATGTATACTTCCGGCATTGAAGCTATTAAAGAAGAAAATGGCTGGGGGATTCCAGTTATTAAACCTAGGGAACAGGCTGTAATACTTAAAATGCTTAAGGATGCTGAAGAAGCAGGTGCCATTGCGGTGGGCGTAGACGTTGACGGTGCCGGTCTAGTTACCATGGCGCTAAAAGGGCAACCCGTTGGTCCTAAAACCAAAGAAGAGTTAAAAGAAATTATTTCTGCAACTAAATTACCCTTTATATTAAAAGGCATTATGACCGTTGACGAAGCTGAGCTAGCCGCAGAAGTTGGTGCCGCTGCAATTGTAGTTTCTAACCATGGCGGTCGTATTATCGATCACACCCCCGGCGCTGCAGAAGTGCTACCTGACATTGCAAAGGCTGTAAAAGGCAAGGTGACCATTTTAGCAGACGGTGGCGTGCGCTCCGGTGTGGATGTTATTAAACTACTTGCCTTAGGAGCAGATGCCGTACTTATTGGTCGTCCACTGATTGTTGGTGCTTACGGTGGTGGTGCTGAAGGAGTACAGCTAGTGATTGATAAGTACACCAATGAGTTAAAGCAGGCAATGATTATTACTGGTTGCAACTCATTGGCAGATATAACAGATATAATCATCTATTAATTTGTTTTAGGTGCTAAGTTTTTTGAAAACGTTCAATATTTTCATATATTAAATAATTATAAAAATTAACTGCTTAAAATACCAATGTCCTATGGGAATTATCTCAGAGAGAACACAAAAGAAATAACTTAAATGACAAATTATTCTAGAGGAGGTTATCACATGTATGCTTTTATGGCATTCCTGCCCATCTTAGTAACAATTGTATTAATGACCGCATTAAACTGGCCAGCTAAGCGGGCATTACCAGTTTCTTGGGCACTGGCTGTTGTCATTGCGTTAACCATGTGGCAAATGGATGCACAACATGTATTTGGCTATTCCTTATTTGGATTTTTAAAGGCCATTGACGTACTAATTATTATCTTTGGTGCCATCTTAATTCTGAACACCATGAAAATATCCGGTGCTATGACAACCATTAACAACGGTTTTATGGGCATCACCAAAGACCGCCGGGTACAAGCAATTATCATTGGTTTTATGTTTGGTTCCTTCATTGAGGGTGCTGCTGGTTTTGGTACCCCAGCGGCCATTGCTGGTCCGCTACTGGTAGGGCTGGGCTTCCCACCGCTGGCTGCTGCCATTGTGGCGCTGATTTATGACAGCACATCAGTTTCTTTTGGTGCCGTTGGTACTCCGGTATATGGTGCCATGGGTACTCTGTCTACCAACCTAGCACAAAGCGGTGTGGATCAAAACGCTTTCTTAATGGCATTCACCCAATGGACAGCAATTCCACACGCAATAGCTGGTGTGTTTGTTCCTTTGATTGGTATTGCTTTCTTAACTAAGTTCTTTGGCAAAGAAAAATCCATTAAACCAGCCTTAGAAGCTGCTCCTTTTGCAATATTTGCTGGTTTAGTCTTTGTAATTCCTTATGTTATCACCGCCTACTTCTTGGGACCTGAGTTTCCATCTCTGGTGGGTGCGCTGATCGGTCTGGGTATTCTGTTGGTGGCTGCGAAAAACGGTTTCCTGGTACCAAAAACATCATGGGACTTTCCACGTAAAGAAGAATGGCCAGAGGATTGGAAATCTAAAGCTGATACCGGTGACACCGGTGAAGCAAAAATGTCCCTGTTGAAAGCTTGGGCACCATATGTGTTAATCGGACTGATTTTAGCTGTCACCCGTATCCCAACCTTTGGTTTAAAGCCAATTTTGCAAAACTTAACCATTACCCTGCCTAACGTTATGGGCATTGAAGGCTTAGACTATGCTTTACAGTGGGCTTGGTCACCTGGTATACTACCGTTCATGTTGGTAGCATTAATTACCGCCGCTATGCATGGCATGAGCGGCAAACAAGTTAAAGATGCTTGGGTAGGAACCTTCAAACAAATCACCGGTGCCGCCATTGCTTTGTTTGCCGGTGTGGCGTTGGTACAGTTAATGCTTAACTCCGGCGTCAACCAAGGTGGTTTAGACAGCATGATGACTGCCATGGCCAAGGCTGCAGCCGGTCTAGCTGGTAGTGCATTCCCCTTCTTTGCTCCCTTTATTGGTGTGTTGGGTGCCTTTATTTCCGGCTCAAACACTGTTTCAAACGTATTGTTTGCATCATTCCAGTTTGAAACCGCTACCATTTTGGGTATGCCCCCAGTGTTGATTGTGGCACTGCAAAACATCGGTGGTGCCGTCGGTAACATGATTTGTGTAAACAACGTAGTTGCTGTGTGTGCCACTGTTGGTTGCATCGGTGTTGAAGGCCAGATAATCAAGAAGAACTTTATTCCCTGTCTGATTTACGGCATTGCAGTAGCAATTTTAGTCAGCATCTTGATTTATATTGGCTTTGATCCACTACCAATTAAATAGATTTAAAGAAAATCTGTGTCCTGGACAAGCCGTCCGGGACACAGAAATTATAATTTTATAAATTATTTATAGGTATTTTTGTTAAATAACTATAAATAATTTATAAATAAGGAGGCATCAATATATGTCCAAAGAACAATTAATTCAAGATTTACGCCAAGCTTTAGGTCAAGAAAACGTAATTACCGAACACGAAGATCTAGTATGTTATTCCTTCGACGCCACTCCGGACATGCCCAACCCATTGCCGGATGTTGTCGTTACCCCTGCGGATAAAGAAGATGTGGTCAAGATAGTTAATCTTGCCAATAAGTACAAAACACCAATTTACCCCAGGGGTTCAGGTACAAACTTAAGTGGTGGCACCATTCCCTTAAAGGGCGGCATTATAATGTCGATGTTAAAAATGAACAAAATTTTAGAAGTTGACGCAGACAACCTGGTTGCTGTGGTTCAACCGGGTGTAATCATTCAAGACCTGAACAATGCCGTGGCGCCCCATGGTTTAATTTATCCACCTGACCCTGGCACTGTTAACACTGCCACCATGGGCGGCAGCGTTTCTGAATGCTCTGGCGGCTTGCGTGGACTTAAGTATGGCGTAACTAAAAACTATGTTATGGCTCTAGAAGTAGTATTGGCCGATGGTAAAATTGCTCGTTTTGGTGGCAAAACTGTTAAAAACGTTACAGCCTATGACTTGGTTAAATTGTTTACCGGTGCCGAAGGCACTTTAGGTATTATAACTGAAATTACCGTTAAGTTGATTCCTGCTCCTGAAGCCCGTTCTTCCATGTTGGGTACCTTCGATACATTGGAAGATGCAGGTAACGCTATTAAAGGAATTATCAGTGCTAAAGTTATTCCGGCAACCTTGGAAATTATGGACCAAGTAACCATTCGCACCGTTGAAAACTTTGCTAAAGTTGGTCTCCCCACCGATGCCCGTGCTATTCTGCTAATAGAAGTAGATGGCATTCCTGAGGTTGTGGCCAGAGAAGCTGAATTGGTGGAAAAAGTAATCAAAGAAAATAACGGCAATCTACAAAAGGCTAAAGATGATAAAGATCGTGATAATATTTGGGCAGCACGTAGAGCAGCTTTACCTGCGTTAGCCCAAGTTAAACCAACCACTGTATTGGAAGACGCCACTGTACCCCGTAGCAATATTACAGAAATGCTGATGGCCATTGAAGAAATCGCTAAAAAATATAATTTAAACATTGGTACCTTTGGTCATGCCGGCGATGGTAATTTGCATCCAACCATCTTGACCGATGCTCGGGACAAAGAAGAAATGGAACGGGTACACAAAGCGGTGGATGAAATCTTTAAAAAGGCCCTTGCACTTGGTGGTACACTATCCGGTGAACATGGTATAGGTATGGCTAAATCTAAATACCTGGAATGGGAGCTGGGTGAAAACGGCATTGAAGTGCTAAATAAAATTAAAAATGCTTTAGATCCAGAAGGAATTTTAAACCCTGGAAAAATGGCTTCCAAATAAAAAGGGGGGGTAATGGTGAGTTATCTAAAACAATTTCCTGAAATAGAACAAGAAACAGTCAAATGCATGAAATGTGGTAACTGTCAAGAAGTTTGCCCTCTATATAAGGAGACGCGCTTTGAAGGTGCTGTGGCCCGAGGTAAAGTGAAGCTTACTGAATCGGTTTTAAATGGCGACTTAACATATACCGATAAGTTAGCCAAAATATTTGATACCTGTCTGCAATGTAAGGCCTGTTCTGCCCACTGCCCCTGCGGTGTGCAACCAGACAAAATTGTACTGGCGGCCAGAGCTAAACTGGCCAAGGAACGTGGTCTACCAACTGTTAAAAAGCTAATTTTTAAAGGTTTGTCTGCCCCATCATTATTTAAGACTGGTATGTCAGTGGGAGCTAAAACCCAAGGATTATTCTTTAAGAAGAGTAAGGATGGTATGAGCCCCAGGGTACCCATCAGTGGTTTGGTATTACGCCGGGTAATTCCTACTCTGGCAAGCAAATCATTCTTGGCTAGTGTATCGGAAAATAACAAAGTAGCCAACCCCGTTAAAAAAGTAGCTTTTTTTGCCGGCTGTACCACTAACTTTATTTATCCCACAGTTGGTCAAGCGCTGATAGATGTAATGAAAGCCAATAATGTTGAAGTGGTGGTACCTAAAGCCCAACACTGTTGCGGTACACCAGTTTTAATGCATGGTGATACCGACACCGCCACCGCAATGGCCAAATCCCATGTTGATATTTTTAGCCAATATGATGTTGACGCAATTATCTCTGTATGTGGTACCTGTGGTGAGGCCTTTGCTAAACATTACCCAGAATTATTAAAGGATATTCCCGCTTATAGTGAAAAAGCTAATCAGTTAGCTAAGAAAACCTATGACTTTGCTCAATTCCTGGTCGATGTAATTGGCCTGGATAAAAATAAATTAGGTACTGTAGATGCCACAGTCACCTACCACGAACCATGCCATATTGGTCGTGGTATGAATGCAGGCAAACAACAAGTAGAAATTATCAATAGCATTCCCGGAGTGAAATATAAGCCTTTAAAACAACCAAACCGTTGTTGCGGTGGCGCCGGTTCATTTAGCTTAACCCACTATGATTTATCATACAAAGTGCTACAGCGCAAAATGGAAGACGTGAAATCAACAGATGCTGAGTATCTGATTACCGGTTGTGGTTCCTGCCGAATGCAGTTAGGCGATGGTCTAGCCCAAGAAAAGATGCCACAAAGGTTAATGCATACTGTTGAATTATTGGCTAAATCGTATAATAATGGTAAATAAAATTTTATTATAGAAAGAAGGAGAAGAAGCAGTGACTCAAACAGTTGAACGGAGTAACCTTTACGAACTGTTTAAGCAAAAAGCTGAGGCTCTGGCTGCCAACGTATATCGGGTAAAAGATTTACAAGAAGCTGGTTCACTGCTCACAACTCTGGCCGAAGAAAGCGGCGCTAATAAAATAGCCGCCGCTTCTTCACCAATGGTTGATGAGTGCCTCAAAAATGCAAAATTAAAAACTGCAGTACACACAGAAGACCTACGTAAACATGCGGAAGAAGCCCATATGGGTTTATCTGAAGTGGATATGGCGGTGGCAGATATTGGTTCATTACAGCAAGACTGCACCGATCTTAATAAGCGTTTGGTTTCAATGTTGCCAAACGTTCACGTTGCATTAATTAGAAGTGATGCCATCGTCCCCACCCTTAAGGATGCCTTTAATAAACTTGATGCTGCTAAGCCAAATGTACCTGGTTACATGGCTTTCATCACTGGCCCCAGCCGGACTTCTGACATTGAGCGGGTTTTAACCATTGGTGTTCACGGGCCTGCTGAGCTAAAAATAATTTTTGTTGACAATCCAGGGGGTGCGGTAAATGGGTAAAGAGAATTTAAAGGGAGAAATTAAAGGCGCTTTAGATAATGGTATTCTCCAAGGTGCCCTAACCCGCTTTGCCAACGACTATCTTGGCTCTAGGGCCCGGGCCTATGAAGGAAGAGATTTTGAAGCGCTGCGCCAAGAAATTGCTGACCGCAAAAGTGCCTCGGCTAAACGAATGCTGGAGCTGGCCCAACAATTCAAAAAAAATGCCGAAGCCAGAGGAGCAAAAGTATTTATTGCTAAAAATGCTGAAGAGGCCAAGAAATATATCCTGGATGTGGCTTTGGCCAACAATGTTAAGATGGTTATTAAGTCTAAGTCCATGGCATCTGAGGAAATACACCTCAATAAATACCTTGAGGCAAACGGTATCACCGCTGCCGAAACCGACCTTGGTGAATGGATTATTCAATTGGCTGGTCAACGTCCGTCTCATATGGTCATGCCAGCAATACACCTGACAAGGGACCAGGTGGCGGATATCTTTTCCAAAGAAATTAATGAGCGCTTAACCAATGATATTCCAAGATTGGTTAAGGTAGCCAGAAAAGAATTAAGAGAAAAATTCTTGAGCGCCGGTATGGGCATCTCCGGTGCCAACGCAGCGGTGGCCGAAACCGGTACCATTGCCATTGTTACTAACGAAGGTAACGCTCGTTTGACCACCACCCTGCCCCCGGTGCATGTGGCTCTGGTGGGTATGGAAAAACTGGTGGAAAAACTAAGTGATGTTAACGCTATTTTGGAATGTCTGCCCCGCAGTGCCACCGGTCAACAGTTAACAAGTTATGTAACCATGATTACTGGGCCAACACCTGCCAATCTACCTGACGGCACCATCGGCACCAAAGAAATGCACATTGTACTGATGGATAATGGTCGTACAACCATGAAGGATGACCCGGTATTCAGTAATGCTTTGCAATGTATCCGCTGCGCTTCATGTTTGAACGTATGCCCTGTCTTCCAGTTACTTGGTGGACACGTGTATGGTGATGTATATACCGGCGGCATTGGCACCATTTTAACCGCCTTCTTCAATGAATTTGACACCGCCGGCGAGCTACAGAACCTTTGTATTGGTTGCGGTCGCTGTAAACAAGTTTGCCCTGGTAAAGTGGATATCCCGGGACTAATTCAAGAACTGCGCAACCGGTATGTGGCGAAAAAAGGCATGCCTGCCGGTCAAAAATTATTACTTAACAGTGTGCTGCCTAATCGTAAGCTATTCCATAGCCTATTAAAGGTTGGTAGCAAGGCACAAAAACCATTTGTTAGCGATAGAAAAATTAGACACCTACCGTTATTTTTAGCCGGCTTCACCGAAGGCAGAAGTTTGCCGTCATTGGCAGATAAACCGTTCCGTGACCAACTGGGTACGCTGCCCAAACCGAAAAAGGTTAAGGCTAAAGTTGGCTTCTTTGGTGGTTGTTTGGTTGACTTTGTCTATCCAAACCTAGGTAAGTCTGCAGCCAAAATCCTTAAGCACATGGATATGGAGCTGGTATATCCGTTAGAGCAAGCTTGTTGTGGTGTTCCTGCTGGTCACCTGGGGGCAAATGACGCCTTTGCCAATATGGCTAAACAAAATATTGCCGCCTTTGAAAAGGCTGGCGTAGACCATATTGTCACTGTTTGCCCAACCTGTACCAACGCCCTGTTAAATGAATATGTCAAGCTGTTGGCCAACGATCCACAATGGGCACAACGGGCTAAAGACTTTGCTGCCAAAGTGGAAGATTTTTCACACTTTGTGGCCACCCGTACTGATAACGGTAAAACCTTAGGTTTGAAAGTTAAGGGTACTGATACTGTAACCTATCATGATTCATGTCACTTAAAGCGCGGATTAAATGTCTTTGACGAACCACGGGCATTGATTCAAGAGGCTGGCCTTAATCTTAAAGAAATGCAATGGTCAGACCGTTGCTGTGGCTTTGGTGGCTCCTACACTGTCCAGTATCCTGAGATTTCTCAACCAATTTTGGATGCTAAACTGGCAGACATTCAACAAACAGGCGCCAACATTGTCGCCATGGACTGCCCGGGTTGTCTAATGCAAATTGATGGTGGTTTAGACAAAAAAGGCTGTCATGCTAAAGCTAAACACACCGTTGAACTAATAGCTGAAAGATTACCAGACTAAATTAAATCATTGTTCTAAAGGCCAATATATAAAACAAATATTGGCCTTTAGATTTATACATATTACAAAATAAGCATACTTTTAAATCCAGTTAATTTGTTGTTTATAAAATCAGGTCATAGTATAATTATTATACTGCTTAATTATTAACTTATATTTAGAATACCTTGGGGTTACTTGCCTAGGTTAAATATGACAGTGGGGGTTTGCTATGGAATTTCGACCGATTAGAACAAAAAAAATATATGAAGAAATAATAGAACAAATCAAAACAATGATAGCTGAAGGTAAGTTGCGCCCAGGGGACAAGTTAATATCTGAACGTGAAATGGCAGAAAAAATGCAAGTGGGCAGATCTGCCGTGCGGGAAGCCTTTCGGGCTTTGGAGGCAATGAAGATTATCAAAATAAAGCCCGGTGAAGGTACCTATATCCGCGAAGCCAGCTCGGAACATATTATCGAGGCACTATCTTTAGTTCTCAGCGCAGAACAAGACACTGCCAAGGAATTGATGGAATTGAGAATAATACTGGAAGTGCAAAGTGCAGGCTTAGCCGCCAAGCGCCGTAAAGAAAGCGATTTAGCGGTAATGAAAAGGGCATTGCATCAAATGGAATTGGACGTTAAAAATGGTGAATATGGAGAAAAGGCAGATTTTGCTTTTCACTACGCCATTGCTAAAGCCACTAAAAACACTATGGTTTTAAGATTAATGGCCAACATCTCAGACACCATGAGCAATGTCATGCACACCGCCAGAGTGGAATTATTTCGCGATCCCAGCAGACCACAACAACTTTTAGACGAGCACTGGTCAATTTACCAGGCAATAGCCGATTCAAACCAACAGTTGGCACAAAAATCAATGTATGACCACTTACACAACGTGGAAAAAAGCGCCTTTCCTAGATAATATAACTAATCAGTTAAGTAATTAATAAACCGACCACTGTGGTCGGTTTAATTATTCTCTGACGTTGCTTCAAAGTCAATTCCCCTTGGCGGAGTAATTACTCTTTCTTGATCCGCCGTTCCCACGGCAATTACTTCGTTTACTGGATTATAGCGACTTATGGGTAGTTGTTGCCGTTTAATTACTTCTCCATTCTTTAAGACAATTTTTTCTACGTTGACCACATAACCTTTACTTCCCTCCTGCTTTATTACTTTTTGTCCCCGCTTTAAATTGTTGTCTTCTTCATAAATAGTTTCTGGTTCTAGCTCTTGTTCTATCCAGCTGTTCACAATTACCTGCTGTCTTTGGCTACTGTCACCAAATATCTTTACTGTCAGTTGACCAGATTTAACCTCTGTTTTTAAGTATAAACAGCGGCCACTATTATTTATAAACTTAAAATCCACTAAACCATAGACCACAGTGGCATCTCTGCCAATGGGTACATAATTTATTGGCAAGGAATGATTACGCCGTTCAGATATTTCAAGATCTGCCAGCAATACTGCGTTATACAAAGTGGTTGATACTTGACAAACACCACCACCAACTCCTTCTACCAATTCGTTATTCTCAATTACCCCGGCAGTTTTATAGCCGGCCTCTGAACTGCGCGGACCCACCACTTCATTAAAAGAAACTTCTTGACCGGGGGTGATTATTAGGCCATCCAGCGCATTGGCAGCCACTCTGATATTGTAAGAACGGTTGGTTATTTTGGGGTCAAATTTGGTGGTATAACTGGCCAGCAGACCGGTGATACCCATTTCTTGGATATCTTCAGTGGTATATTCCGGCATAACTTCCACCAATGGCAATAAAAGATCAAACCCTTTCCCGGCTAAAGGTTGTTGTTGCAAATTCCTTTGTAATATTTCCATATCGATCTCTTTTCCATTTTTTGATGGAATAATGGTAATTTTATCGTCATCATCAATATTTAATACTGCATTTTTTGCCGGTACATTTAAATGCCCAACCAGTTTGTTTACTTCTTCAACTAACTGCTGCTGATTTATTTTAATCAACGGTTGCACCGTATATCCCTGCTCTTTAATACGGCGGTAGGTTTGCCAACGCTCGCTTATTGAGCCCTGCCGTCCCATTTGCATGGCCCGAGTTATGGTTTGGTCTATATCAATCTGTAGGCCAACTTTCTCCAATGGCAATGACCAGGTTTGATTATTATAGACCAGATTTACTGGTATCTGTAATATTTCCTTCTCTAGTTGATTAAGCCTTTCGGCAGTCTGTTGTTTGTTTAAGCCACCTATATCTATTCCCTTTACCTTAATTCCCGGCAGTATATGTTGGGTTGATAACAATATCTTTATGTCTTCGCCTACAAAAACAAAGGTGGCCATAAACAACAGCAGACATATTAACGGGGTGATGTATGTTGATCTCTTGATCATAAAATTCCTCCAGGTGAAATGGGGCTTTTATAATCTTTATTTAGGATTGTCCCATAATATGTTTAGTTTGGCTTTTATACAACAAAAAAGAGTGCTGTTACAGCACTCTTTTGTTGCTAGTTTTTAGTTAGCGTCGTCACCTTCGCTGGTTACCAGTTCTTCCCAAGCATCGGCAACCTTTTCCCACTCTTCATCTTCTTCAATATCAACTAAGATTTCATTACCATCTTCATCTTTATCAAACTTTAAGATAACAGCTTCATCAGCATCTTCTTCGGCGGGAAGTAAGATAGCATACTCGGAACCTTCAACTTCAATTATATCCACAACTGTAAAGTCGTGTTCCTTGCCTTCTTCATCTATTAATGTAACAACTTCATCATGCTCTGGCACAAATATCACCTCATTTTAACAAATTAATTACATCCTATACCAAGTATAACCAGATGTCAAGAAATTTAAACCAAACCCGAAATTAACTGCCATTTTTTCGGTCTAGGTAACCTTGTAATATAAATGTTGCGGCCATTTTATCAATTACTTTTTTTCTTTTACCCCGGCTGACGTCGGCCCCAATAAGCAATCTCTCTGCAGCAACAGTGGTTAATCGCTCATCCCAAAATTCTACCGGCAAATCAATGGTTTGTTGCATCGCTTCGGTAAAGGCTTGTACCTTCTCAGCCTGGGGACCGATGGTGCCATTCATATTTTTAGGCAGGCCGACGACAATTCTATCAACTTCATATTGTTGAATAATTTCAGCCAGTCTATCTATGTCTTTCTTTTCATCGCTACGTCTGATAACTTCCAATCCTTGGGCAGTCCACCCCATTAAATCGCTGAGGGCAACACCAATGGTTCGGTCACCGACATCTAGGCCCATAATTCTCAAAATAATTCCACACCTTATAAATATTTATTTGTTATGGTTCAAATAATACTTAACCAATTCCTCTAACAGTTCGTCCCTTTCCAAACGTCTAATTAAGCTACGGGCATTGCCGTGGCTGGTAATATAAGCTGGATCGCCAGACAATAAATAACCCACAATTTGATTAATCGGGTTATAACCCTTTTCCTTTAGCGACCGATACACCGTGGTTAAAATATCACGGGCTTGATTCACTTCTTCAGTTTGTACCTTAAACATCACAGTATCTTCCGAAAAATCCCTTGTCATGGCAAACCCTCCCATCCTTTAATATTGCCCATTTTATTTTCTATATTCGTTAATACCATGCAGTTTTCCTCTACATTAATTAAACAATTCTATCCCGTACCAACAAAATAATATTGTTCCGTTTTCATTTTGTAACCGATTGTGGCATATCAACATATTATGTTGATGTAAGTATAAAATTATAGATTCGGAGGAGGTTACAAAATGGGTTACTACGGTGGAGGTTTTGGCAGCAACAATTTGCTATTTTTTCTAATCCTTATCTTATTACTGTCTGGCGGCGGCGGCTATGGTTACGGCCCTTATGCCGAAAACAAATAGTATCTGATAGTGCTAAGAAAACCGGCTCCCTTGGGAGTCGGTTTTCTTTTATTACTGAAGTTGTTCTTCAACCACCCGGTAGCACTTATCAATTGCCTCTTGCAGCTTAGAGGGGTCTTTACCACCGGCTTGAGCCATATCTGGCCTACCACCACCACCGCCTCCTACTACCTGAGCAATTTCTTTAATTATTTTGCCGGCATGAACGCCTTTATTCAGCATATCCTTGGTGGCAGCCACAATTAGGCTTGCCTTGCCGCCAATATCTGCTCCCAGTACAACCACACCGGATCTCAACTTATCCCGCAGTACGTCCGCCATATCGCGTAGTCCGTCAATATCAGCAACCGTTACCACCGCGGCTAACACCTTCACCCCTTTTACATCCTTAACCTGTTCAGTAAGATCACTGGCTTGTTGTTGGGACAACTTCGCTCTTATTGCTTCCAGTTCACACTCAGTGTCCTTTAGTCGCTGTTGCAAATCCTTAATCTTCTTTAAAGTCTCTTGGGGAGTAGCTTTAACAGCAGCAGCAATTTGATCTAATTGTTGTTCTTTAGATGCTAGGTATTTTAACACTCCTAAACCTGTAACTGCTTCAATACGCCGCAAACCAGCTCCAACGCTACTCTCGGATAAAACTTTAAATAAGCCGATTTCAGATGTTGAATGCACATGGGTACCACCACACAATTCAAGGCTG
The DNA here is from genome assembly GCA_036763105.1 of Peptococcaceae bacterium 1198_IL3148. Classification (NCBI taxonomy): domain Bacteria; kingdom Bacillati; phylum Bacillota; class Clostridia; order Eubacteriales; family Peptococcaceae; species Peptococcaceae bacterium 1198_IL3148. The sequence goes on from JBAIYS010000005.1 coordinate 61,668, forward strand.
AAATCCCCCATTTTAACTACCCGCACCTTTTGTCCATACTTTTCTCCAAAAAGGGCCATGGCCCCCATGGTTTTAGCGTTGGCAAGGGATGTTTCGGTAACTTCTACTGCTAAATTATTTAATATAGCATTGTTTACTAGCGTTTCTATCTGTTTTAGTTCCTCTGCAGATACCGCAGCATAATGAGTAAAGTCAAATCGCAACCGATCAGGTTCCACCAGTGAACCTGCTTGATTAACATGCTCACCCAAAACAACCTTTAATGCTTTATGTAACAGGTGGGTTGCTGAGTGATTGCGCATAATATCATAGCGGCGTTCAGCAGCCACCTGTACCTGTACTTTTTCGTGACGGCGCACCACACCGGAAATTACTTTGCCGCGGTGAACAACAAAGTTCTCCACGGGCTTATTAACCCCTTGAATTTCCACTTTAAAATCCTTACCAATAACATATCCGTGGTCCGCCACTTGGCCACCGCTTTCAGCATAACAAGGAGTTACATCCAAAATCAGTTCAATTTCTTCCCCAGCCACCGCCTGTAGTTCTTGTAAATTATCTTTAACAATTCCTAGGATATTGGCTTCTGTTTTTAGTTGACCGTAACCAACAAAGTGGGTTTCGCCGTACTCTTCCTTCAGCGCTTTATACATCGCACCCCGTTCAGATAAATATTCGGTCTCTTGGCGGGCATTGCGAGCCCGTTGCCGTTGCTCTTCCAGAGCCTGATTAAAACCATCTTCGTCCACAGTTAAACCCTGTTCCTCGGCAATTTCTTTAGTTAGCTCCAACGGGAAACCAAAGGTATCATAAAGTCTAAAGGCATCGGCACCGGTAATTTCGATTTGACCGGCAGCTTTAGCATCTGTCATTAACTGATTTAATATATCGGTACCTTGGGACAGCGTTTCTAAGAAACGTTCTTCCTCTGTGCGTATAACCCGCAGAATGTGATCCCGCTTTTGGTTCAATTCCGGATAAGCACCAAACATTTTATCGATGACAGCGCCGGCAACCTTGTACAAAAAGGTATCCTCCATGCCCAGCACTCGACCAAAGCGAACCGCCCGGCGCAATAGCCGGCGAATAACGTAACCTCTGCCTTCGTTAGACGGTAGCGCACCATCGCTAATGGCAAAGGTAACCGCTCTGGCATGGTCGGCAATTACCTTTAGTGCTAAGTCGCTATCCCTTTGATCACCGTATTTTACGTTAACCAACGCCGCCGTAAAGTCCATAATGTCACGCAACAGGTCGGTGTCAAAATTGGTGGCCACCCTTTGGATTACCGAAGTCACCCGTTCTAATCCCATACCGGTATCGATACCTTTATTTTTTAGCGGTTTATAGTTACCCTCTTCATCACGGAAAAACTGAATGAAAACTAAGTTCCAGATTTCTAAGAAACGGTCACAGTCACAACCCACTGCACAATCAGCGCTGCCGCAACCCCGTTCTGCACCTAAATCTATGTATATTTCGGAACAGGGACCACATGGTCCAACACCAATTTCCCAAAAGTTAGTATCTTTACCCATCCGAACAATTTTGTCTGCTGGGATACCCACTTGTTTGTGCCAAATGTCAAAGGCTTCATCATCATCAAGATAGATGGTTATCCAGAGCTTGTCCTTAGGTAACCCAAGGGTTTCGGTGACAAATTCCCAAGCCCAGGGGATTGCCTGTTCTTTAAAATAATCACCAAAGGAAAAATTACCCAACATCTCAAAAAAAGTATGGTGCCGGGCAGTTTTACCCACTTCTTCAATGTCAGGGGTACGCAAACATTTTTGACAAGTGGTGACTCTAGTCACCTCCGGTGTAGCTTGTCCAGTGAAATAGGGTTTAAAGGGCACCATACCAGCTGCTGTCCATAAAATACTGGGATCATTATGGGGAATTAACGATGCGCTGGGTTGAATTTGGTGGCCACGTTCTTCGAAGAATTTCAAAAATTTCTCTCTTATTTCATTACCAGTCAAAGGATGTAACCTCCTGTCCTCTATATTAACCTTTGATGAATTTTACTCAAAAATAAAACCTTCCCTCCCAACCGATGTCCGTTGTGGGGCGGAAAGGTAGCAAGTTTATTACTCTAAATAATTATATAGAAGTAGCCTGCTTATTGTCAAGAAATGTACTTGCCTGGATTAGACCTTCTTAAGGGAGATTTTGTAATACAATTTTTTGATACAAAAAGCTTAACAAAATCCGTAAAATTGCAGCCACCGGTACAGCTAACAACATGCCCACAACACCATATAATTCTGCTCCTGCCAGTAAAACCATGATAATAAATAAAGGGTGCAGCCCAACACTCTGGCCCAGTACCTTAGGCGCCAATATGTTGCCTTCTATTTGCTGAATAATTAATATGGCCAACACAACCTTGATGGCCATATATTTTGATTGCATTAGGCCAATTGCCACTGCCGGTATGGCACCTAATATTGGCCCAAAGTACGGAATCAGTTCGGTTAAGCCAGCAATAATTCCCAGCATAACTGAATATTCCAAGCCCAAAAGGGCCATGGAGATACCCGTCATCAAACCAACTATAATTACTAAACTAAGGTGACCTCTAATGAAGCTAATTAGTACAACATTTATTTGGCGGGCCAAATGCCAAGTATCAGAAAAATGACGTTCTGGCAACCAAACTGTCACCTTACTTTTAAAGGAATCGAGATCCTTTAAAATATAAAAGGCCAACACCGGTGCCAAAATAAAGTTTAAACTATGACCCAACAGACTAATTATTGATCTGACCGTGGCCACTAAAAGTTGCTGTAAAGTTGACTCAATCTCAGATATTTGTTGATCTATCGCTTGACGCATAGCCTCAGGTAATTCAGTGCGGTAATAACTTTTTTGCACATTCTGCAAAAATATCTCCACTTGATCGGTGTAACTGGGCAACATATAAACCAACGTATGTAATTGATTTACTAGTCTAGGTATACCATACAATAATATGGCCGAAACAACTATCATTACTCCCATATAAGCCAGTAGTATTGCCAGTACACGGGGGGTTCCCCGTTCCTCCATCGCACAGACCAGTGGATACAGCAAATAAACCAGCACCGCTGCTAAAATAAACGAAACAAACAAATTGCGGATCAAATAAATAAAACCCATCGACATTAATAATAAAACTAAGTAAAACATATAACGATGTATTTTTTTATCATGCCACAGTGTCATTATCTATCTCCATCGTATAAAAAACTTGTATTTGCACCAATCCTTTTCAATTCCGGTAATGTAAATAAAAAGTGAGGTATCACCTCACTTTTTCGAATACCTATTTCATTAAATCTTGAACCCGATGCGACACACCTCTCATCATGCGATTGGCCTGTTTACGACGTCGGGGTCCAATGATGTTGCGGTTGTTTTTTGGCTCCATATACATGCTCATCACTGCTCCTAAAACACTGCCGGCCACCATACCACTCCAAAATCCGCGCAACTTAATTCACCCCCTGTAACATATTGTAATTACAGCAACATTGTTTGATTATTTGGATCAAAGGCAACTAAACTACCATCTTCATCAACTTGAAAAATATCTACTCCTTCTTTGCTTTTTCGATACTCCACGCAACAGTCCCAACAGTAATACTGGTCTACTCCCACTTTGCCGGTGGCTTTGCCACCACATACAGGACAATTCATTATAACCAAAATCCCCCTTTCAAAACGCAACAACAATGGTAATTATATTATTGCCGTAATTACACAAAAAAATGCAATGGGACCAATTTCTTTTACATCCCATTGCATTTTAAAATTAGATAAAAATTATAAAACTTTTTCTATAGTGCCTCCTCCAACCAGGTAATCCCCTTGATAAAATACCACCGCTTGTCCGGGGGTAATGGCCTTTTGTGGTTGTTGAAAATGCACATGCACTTTCCCCGCGGGCAATGGACTGATGATGGCCGGAGAAGGACTGCCATTATAGCGCACTTGGGCTTCTACTTCGGTAGGAGCCAGCAATTCTTTAAATAAAATAAAGTTATTATCTTCAGAAATCAAATCATGTTTAAATACCGCGTCTTCGGGGCCGATAACTACTGCGTTACGCTGGGGATCGATATCCACCACATAAACTCGTTCACCGGCGGCAATACCTAACCCCCGGCGCTGGCCAATGGTATAATGGGCTATCCCCTGATGTTCGCCCAACACATTTCCCTCTAAATCTAAAAACGGCCCTTTGGCAAACTTGCTACCGGTTCTTTCTTCTAAAAACTTGCGATAGTTGTTATCCGGTACAAAACATATCTCTTGGCTTTCTGGTTTAGTGGCGGTGGACAAGCCCAGTTTGGCTGCCATTTCCCGCACCTCCGGTTTGGTATAGGCCGCAAGGGGCATCAAGGTGTGCTCAATTTGATACTGGGTCATGTTGTACAAGACATAGGTCTGATCTTTTTTATCATCAATGGCCTTTCTGATGGTCCAACGCTGATGCTCTTCTGAGTACCCCAAACGGGCATAGTGTCCGGTGGCAACATATTCTGCCCCCAGCGCCACCGCTTTATTTAATAAAGCCTCAAACTTAATATAACGGTTACAAGCAATACATGGATTGGGAGTGCGACCTTTAATATACTCGTCGGCAAAATAGTCTATCACCTTTTGCTCAAAAAGCTCACGGAAATTCAAAACATAATAGGGAATCCCCAACTTGTTTGCCACCCGCCGGGCATCATCCACTGCCGTTAGCGAACAGCAACCAACGTAATCTTCATCAACCACCGTTACGTTAGGGTCCCAAATTTGCATGGTCACACCAATACAGTCATATCCCTGTTGCTGTAGCAAAGCGGCGGTGACAGAACTGTCTACGCCGCCGCTCATAGCTACCACTACTTTTTTATTGTTTGCCAATAAAATTCACCTACGCACCATGAGTTTTACGATAATTTTTAATTGCATCCTGCAGTGCATCAGCAGCCAAGTTTGAACAGTGCATCTTTTGCGGTGGCAGACCGTCTAAAGCCTCCGCCACCGATTTATTGGTAATTTCCATGGCTTCATCCAAAGTCTTTCCTTTGGCCATTTCAGTTACCATACTGCTGGTGGCTATGGCAGCCCCACAACCAAAGGTTTGGAACTTAATATCCTCAATGCGATTTTCATTGATTTTTAAATAAATTTTCATAATATCGCCACAGGTGGGGTTGCCAACTTGTCCCACCGCATCTGCGTCAGCCATTTCCCCTACATTACGTGGATTTGAAAAATGATCCATTACCTTTTCAGTATACATAGGTTATCCTCTCCCACCAATTTATATTATTTACGACCACAGGATGAACATGATCCGCCCGGAGTACAGTTTGGATCAAATCCCCCTGCTGCCAATGGAGACATTTGTCTTAGTCGTTCCACAATTGGAATTAAGCTATCTACAAAATAATCAACATCTTCTTCGGTGGTGTGTTTGCCCATACTAATCCTAAGGCTACCGTGGGCAATTTCCACCGGTATTCCCATGGCTAACAACACATGGGACGGTTCCAGGGAACCAGAGGTACATGCTGACCCGCTGGAAATGGCGATGCCCTTCATATCTAGCGAGAGCAACATTGATTCTCCTTCGACATACTCAATACAAAAACTGGCATGACCCGGTATTCTTTTTTCTGGGTGGCCATTTGATCTGGTATTGGGTATACTGTTCAGCACTCTATCCACTACTTTTTTGTGCAGCTTGGTCAATCTTTCATAATACTCCGGTTGATTGGCCACAGCCATTTCTATTGCTTTACCCAGACCAATAATGGCTGGAGCATTTTCAGTTCCGGGACGGCGGCGACGTTCTTGACCACCACCATACATGATTGGTTGCCACCAAGTACCCCGACGTAGGTACATCGCCCCAATTCCCTTAGGCCCATATATTTTATGACCCGAAAGGGTAAGTAAGTCAACGTTTAAATCATCTACATTTACTGGGATTTTACCAATACTTTGCACCGCATCAGTATGGAAAATAATTTTCCGTCCTTGCTTGCGCAACATTTGCCCGATTTCTGCAATGGGCATTATTGTTCCCACTTCATTATTAGCATGCATAATTGATACCAGGATAGTTTTATCAGTTAAGGCATTGGCCACATCTTCAACACTGACCAGGCCGTATTCATCAACCGGCAATACCGTTACTTCAAACCCCTCTTTAGCCAGCATTTCGCAGGTGGTTAGTACACAGTGATGTTCCACTGCTGTGGTAATAATATGATTACCCTTTTGTTTGTTGGCATAGGCCACACCTCTAAGGGCCATATTTGCTGCTTCGGTACCACCACTGGTGAAGGTTATTTCACCCACATGGGATGCACCAATGGCTACCCTTACCTGCTCCCGGGCATCTTCTACAGCCTTCCTTACTGGCCGGCCAAAGCCGTGGACACTGGAGGGATTACCATAATCCTCAACCATATACTTCATCATTAGTTCAGCCACTGCGGGGTCAGTTTGGGTCGTTGCAGAATTGTCCAAATACACTTTGCGCATAAGTAATGCCTCCTCGTTTACCATAACTTATTCCTGATTTGATTGCTCTATTTTTTTAGCCTCTCGACACATGTCCGCCAGGTTAATAGAATCTATAACATCGGTGATACTATCCCTTACTTTCGCCCACACATTGCGAGAAATACAATAATGAAGTTGGTCACAGTCACCGGGTTCATCTTCATTAACACATTCCAACGGTGCTATCGGACCTTCCAGCACTCTTATTATATCCCCCACAGTGATATCCTCAGGGCTACGGGCTAAAACATAACCGCCTTGTGAACCGCGAATACTTTTAACCAACCCAGCTTTGCGCAGCGAAGCAATTAGCTGCTCCAAATAATTATCTGACAATTGCTGACGTTCGGCCACCATTTTTAGCGGGATTGGACCTTTGCCATAATTTAGAGCCAAATCAAACATCGCCCTTAAGCCATAATGCCCTTTGGTGGACAACTTCAAATAACCACCTCCAGTAAAGCAATCACAAACCCTACTACTTTGATAGGGAATGTTGCTAAACATATCCTAGCACAGCACTAGGATATTTGTCAACGTTAATTCCTACCTATGCACTTGGTTTTTTTCTTTGAGCTAATTTTACTTAATTATACATATGTATGTTATTTCTTCCTTGATTTGGTTAGTTGTATGCATTAATTGTAATTATTTTAAGGGTGTATTGTGGGTTAATTATCGCTATAGTTTTTGCTACTCGCTAAGACATCGTGGCTTTTACTGTGGTTTGAATCTGTTTTGCTGTTGGGATTTAGGTTACGGAAAACCTGACACCTGCTGCACCGCTCACTTTTGGGATAGTTTCGCAGACCGAACTAATGCTCATCCAACCGGCTCCGGCAGGGTCCCCGGCAAATTCGCCGTCCATGGCTCAGTTGCCGGTGGCGCACGTCCTATGCGCCACCCTGCCTCCACCGGTCTACTTCGCTAAGTTCGGTTCACTGCTCAACTATATGTCGTTCGCTTACTGCAGCAGGTATCGGGTTTTAAAATTAATCCTTTGTTCGTAAAGCAAGGGCAAAAGCCACCTGCTTTTGCCACAGCACATGATTGAATAGCTAGTTTTAACAATTCAAAATTCATAATTGCCTTTTTATCCTTCTGATCTCGCTGATTTTATCGTTTAGTTTCTTTTCTAGCCCGAGGTTTTTAGGTTGGTAGTATTCCACTCCCACCAATTCGTTGGGTAGGTATTGCTGCGGTGTCCATGCCCCGGGGTAGTCATGGGGATACTTGTAATCCAGTCCATGGCCAAGCTTGGCAGCGCCCTTATAGTGGGCATCCCTTAAATGAACTGGCACCGAACCACAATCTTTTTTATTGATATCTGCCAACGCTCGATCTATGGCTTGATAGGCACTATTACTCTTAGGACATAGTGCTAAGTATATTACCACTTCAGACAAAATAATCCGCGCCTCGGGCATGCCCACAAAATGCACCGCCTGGGCTCCGGACATGGCCAGCTGCAGTGCTTGGGGCTGTGCCAGACCAATATCTTCTGCGGCACTGATTAACAACCGCCGGGCGATGAATTTAACGTCTTCACCACCGGCAAGCATTCTGGCTAGGTAATGCAAGGCAGCATCGGGGTCGCTACCGCGGATGGACTTGATCAGAGCCGAAGCAACATCGTAATGATTATCTCCAGATTTATCATAGTTAATCATTCTTTGCTGTAAGCAATCCTCAGCCACTGCAATTGTGTATTGGATTACCCCCTGGGCATCGGGTTCGGTGGTCAACACCCCCAGTTCCAAAGCATTTAAAGCCGTCCGGGCATCGCCACCGCTGGCATTAATTAAGTGTTCTTTGGCCTGTTGATGCAGGTTAACTTGATAATTTCCCAACCCGCGCTCCTGATCCTGCAGAGCCTGGTTGATTATCGCCTCAATATCCTGCGGGGTCAATGACTGAAATTTAAACAGGGTGGAGCGGGAACGCAATGCGTTATTCACTTCAAAAAACGGATTTTCGGTGGTGGAACCAATCAAGGTAATCAAGCCCTGTTCCACATAGGGGAGTAATGCATCCTGTTGGCTTTTATTCAGGTGATGGATTTCATCTAAAAACAGTATTACTCCACCACTACGTCTAGCTTTATCTGCCACTTCCCTTAAATCCTTTACCCCGCAAGTGACAGCATTCAATCGTTCAAAGGGTTTATTGGCACTATAAGCTATAATTTCTGCCAACGTTGTCTTGCCAGTACCCGGCGGCCCATAAAAAATAGCTGATCCTAAACGCCCAGCCTTTATCGCCCGATACAAAAGTTTGTTTTCAGCCAACAAATGTCTTTGTCCAATAAATTCATCCAATGTCCGCGGGCGCATTCTGGCAGCTAAGGGTAAATGTTCAGGGTAAAAAAGCAAATTAATTCCCCCCAAAAACATAAACTATATTTAAAAAGAGCACGTGCTCGGCACGTGCTCCAAAATAATACACAATATGTACTAAAATTATAAGTGCTTTTCAATTAATTTCTTTAATTCTTCACCTTTACGGAAACCAATGGCCCGTTCCACTTCTTTACCATCTTTAAATAAAATCATAGTAGGAATGCTCATTACTTGAAATTCACCGGCAGTACCTCGGTTTTCATCCACATTGATTTTACCCACTGTTACTTTGCCCGCCATATCAGCAGCCAATTTTTCTAATTCCGGGGCAACCATCTTACAGGGACCACACCAATCAGCCCAAAAATCAACGAGCACCGGAACATCACTGTTGCTAACCTTATCCTTAAATTCAGCGTCTGTGAGAATGACAATGTTTTCGCTAGCCATATTACTCGCTCTCCTTCCTGGATATATTGTCCAAATACAATACTATATAGCAACTTTAGATATAGTTTCTACAGTTCTAAATTATAATACCTACTAAAAGCCCTTGTCAAATTTCTAAATTTTTAGATTATACCAACAAATCCTTGACCACCACGCTGGCCAAAATTAAACCAACTGTGGCCGGTACAAAGGATATGCTGCCCGGTGGCTGCTTGCGTTCATTAGCACCGTTGTTTTGCGGGGGCTTAATGGCCGGCTCGGTGGAGTAGACCACCTTTACCCCGCTGTTGATACCAGCGTTCCTTAATTCTCTCCGCACCACCTTTGCAAGGGGACATACCGATGTTTGTGATATATCTGCCACTTTGAAGGCTGTGGGGTCCAGTTTATTGCCGGCACCCATACTGGCCACAATAGCTATGTTATTGGCTATACATCTTTTGATCAAATCTAGCTTGCCAGTGACATTATCAATGGCGTCCACCACATAATCCAAATCTGGGGTAATTAACTCCGGGCCATTCTCTGGGGTATAAAATCTTTTAATTGCTTGCACTCTTGCTTGTGGATTAATCAGTTTTATTCTCTCAGCCATTAATTCAACCTTGGCTTTACCAACTGTACTCTCCAATGCATGCAATTGACGGTTGATGTTGGTAATATCCACGTCATCGAAGTCCACCAATATTAACTCCCCAATCCCAGCCCGTGCCAACGCCTCCACAGTATAGGAGCCAACCCCACCAACTCCGAAAACCGCAACTTTACTGCTTTTTAGTTTTTCTAGCCCTTCGGGACCGATGAGCATTTCTGTTCTGGAAAACCTATGGGTATTCATGGTAACCTCCATCTGTAAAAAAGATTACTTAGCGGTGCCGGCATAAAAAATCAGTGTACAGTTAAAAATTATCTGTACACCGATTGATAAATAACCCCGCCCATGCCGTGACAGCTAAGAGTTTTTGAACCTGCTCTCACCAGGTGGGTGTCCTCCTGACTGTTTCAAGTTTCCTTATCATCGTTCAAAAGGCGTACCATCCGCAGTTCAGAGCAAGGACTCCCGTTTACTATAATGTTGGCTCAAAACTTCAAAGGCAATCCGCACACAGCAGGGTGATAAATAATTCATAATTTTGTAACATTTAATTTATTTTATGTTAACACATGCCCATTCAGTTGGCAATATTATTTTTCTTGACTTTTGCTATCTTTATTATCCTTTGTTACAGCAGTGCTTTTTATGTGCAACTCTTTAAGTTGCTTTTTATCCACATAATCTGGGGCAGCGGTCATCAAACAGGTGGCGCTGGCTGTTTTAGGGAACGCAATTACATCTCTAATACTATCTTTCCCAGCTAACAACATTACTAAACGATCGAATCCAAAGGCTACGCCGCCATGGGGGGGAGCGCCGTATTCAAAGGCATCCAACATAAAGCCAAATTTCTCCCGGGCTTCTTCGTCGGTTAAACCAATGGCTTTAAACATTTTTTCTTGCACATCCCGGCGGTGAATTCGGATACTGCCACCACCAATTTCCACGCCGTTTAACACCATGTCATAAGCCTTAGCCCGCACACTTTGGGGTTCGGTTTCCATTAGAGCTAAGTCTTCATCCTTAGGGGCGGTGAATGGGTGGTGTTTAGCCACAAAGCGTCCCTCTTCTTCATCGTACTCCATCAGCGGGAAGTCAACCACCCAGAGGAAGTTGTAGGTATTCTCGGGGATAATACCTAACCGATCGGCCAGATGCAGCCTTAGTGCACCCAGTGAAGCCGCCACCACCGATGGTGTATCGGCCACAAATAACAGTAAATCACCGGGTTTCGCTGCCATTTTATCTAAAATGGTGTTGATTTCTTCTTCGCTAAAGAACTTGGCGATTGGTGATTTAACGCCATCTTCGGTAACAATAAAGTATGCCAGCCCTTTAGCTTTGTAAATTGCTGCATAGGCGGTTAAATCGTCAATTTCTTTACGGCTGAAACCACCGCACCCTTCAGCATTGATACCTTTAACCTGACCACCATTGGCCACCACAGTTTTGAATACTTTAAAGCCACATTGGGCGGCAATTGGGGAAATATCCTTCAGTTCCATGCCAAACCGAATATCCGGTTTATCTGAACCATAGCGATCCATCGCTTCTTGATAAGACATTCTAGGCATCGGCAGGGGTACTTCCAAGCCGATGGTTTCTTTACATATATGGTCAATCATTTCTTCCATCAAGTTAGTCACATCATCCACATCAACAAAGGACATCTCCAAGTCTATTTGGGTGAACTCCGGTTGACGGTCGGCCCGCAAATCTTCGTCACGGAAACAACGGACAATTTGAAAGTATCTTTCCATGCCAGATAACATCAAAATTTGCTTAAATATCTGGGGTGACTGGGGTAAAGCATAAAATTTCCCAGGGTTTACCCGGCTGGGAACCAAATAGTCTCTGGCGCCCTCCGGCGTACTTTTGGTCAACATCGGTGTTTCAATTTCTAAAAATTCGTGACGATCCAGAAAATCCCGCACTGCTTTACCGGTTTTATGGCGTAAAACCATGGATTGTAGCATTTCCGGACGGCGCAAATCAATATAACGGTACTTTAGACGAACGTTTTCATCCACATCAACGCCGTCTTCAACATAGAATGGTGGTGTTTTTGCTTGGTTCAATACCACCAACGTATCAGCATAAACCTCCACCTCACCAGTGGCCATGTTGGGATTAATCGTTCCTTCGGGGCGGGCATAAACCTTACCTTTAACGGCAATTACCCACTCGTTGCGAATGGCTTCTGCCAAGTGAAAGGCTTGTTGGTCAACTTCTGGACTAAACACCACCTGCACCAAACCCCAACGGTCGCGCAGATCCACAAATATTAAACCGCCATGATCACGGCGCCGTTGCACCCAACCCATTAATACCACTTGTTGCTCTACATGGGTACTGTTCATTTGCCCACATTTATGAGTTCTCTTTAACCCTTGCATTTTATTGACCTCCCAATATTTCAATCGCTTTTTGCCAATCTATTTCTTGTTGTTCACCATTAGCCATGTCCTTTAACACCACAGTATTGTTGACTATTTCATTTTCACCAATGATGGCAACATAACGGGCATTAATTTTACCCGCATATTTCATCTGTGCTTTCAAACTACGGCCGTTATAATCTTTGTCGGCAACAAACCCTTGGGCCCGGACGTAAGACAAAAATTTAAAGGCCACCTCTTCGGCTTCTGATCCCGCTGTGACCACAAACACGTCGGGATGCCACTGTTGGGGAATTGCCACTCCCTGTTTTTCCATCACCAATAGAATTCTTTCCAAACCAAGGGCATAACCAATACCAGGGATTTCTGGTCCGCCACAGGCTTCCACCAGACCATTATAACGGCCACCGCCGCCAACGGAACTTTGGGCACCGATATCTTTGGTCATAATTTCAAAGGCAGTATGGGTGTAATAATCTAACCCCCGGACCAAATTGTGGTCCACCACATATTCAATGCCTAACACATCCAGTTGGGCCTGCACTTCCTTAAAGAAGCTGGCACACTCATCGCACAGGCAGTCAGTAATGGTTGGCGCCCCTGCAGACAGTTGATTACATTTTTCATTTTTACAATCTAGAATCCGCAGTGGGTTTCTATCAAAACGCCCCTGGCAATCTTTACAATAATGCTCTAAGTTGGGTCTAAAAAACCCTTGCAGTTTTTCTCTTAGTTTCGGTCGGCAATGGGGACAACCCAAACTGTTAATATGCAGTTCTAAATTCTTTAGACCCAGGCGTTCATAAACTTTCATGGCCATGGCAATTACTTCCGCATCGATTCCCGGGCTGTGGGCACCCAACACTTCTACGCCAAATTGGTGAAATTGCCGATAGCGACCGGCCTGGGGGCGATCATAGCGAAACATTGGTCCAATATAGTAAAGTTTTACTGGTTGTGGTCCAGCATACAATTTATTCTCCAAGTAAGAACGTACCACCGCTGCTGTCCCTTCGGGACGCAAGGTAATGCTGCGATCGCCCCGGTCGGTAAAGGTATACATTTCCTTTTCCACTATATCGGTGGTTTCGCCCACGCCGCGCTTAAACAACTCGGTATGTTCAAAAATCGGAGTGCGGATTTCTCTGTAACTGTAAGTACGGCAGACATCCCTAATTACGTTTTCGATGTATTGCCATTTTTCTACGTCCCCGGGAAGAATATCGTTGGTTCCCCGCGGTTTGGTGGTTAGCACATTGATCCCTCCACTTTTCTTATACTGGCTTTTGTTAGCCTTATCTTTCTGGTGGTAAAAATAAAAAACCCGTCCCTGGCTATGCTTAATTGCGCATACCCAGGGACGGGATAATTTCCCGTGGTGCCACCCTGATTGAACCTATAACGGTTCCACTTAACGGCGATAACGGTGCCACCGGGTAAACCTACTGAAAGATCATTGATATCGTTCGGTCACCACTCATGGGTGTTCTTCAACGCCACCTCTGTGGACAGGCTTTCAGTCTAGGACCTGTCTTCCCTGAACAGATGAAATAACGTTTACTTTTCCCAATCATCGATTTGACAATTTTATAAAGACTAACAAGATTGTAATAAACCAGCATTAATTTGTCAACCGCAGTAACTTTATAAATTTTCCAGTGCCAACGATAAACTGGCACCCGGGGTGAAGGTTTCACCATCTGTAATATCTTCGACAAAACCAATGTTTTTGGGTAAGCAATAGTTCAATTGATAATTATCGCCGTTGTCAAGTTGAATGTTGATAATATGGGTAACCTCATCCTCAAGCACAGTGTCATCGCTGGGCAGAGCTTCATTTATGCCCTGCACTATCATGGCAATGGTGTCCAAATTATCTTTCGGGGTAATTATCTGGTCCCCTTTTTCTTCATCATCTTCATCGGCGGTGATGACATTTACCTGTTGCACCGTCTCCAAGTCAACCCGGCTTTGGGCAACAAAAAGTTTTAGTTGCTGTTCACTCTCCCTAGGCATATCTGTCCTTAAAATATCCACATTGGCAATTTCCGGTGGTGCAGTGGACTTAGTTGTTTCTGTTACCACTTCTTTAGCAGATTCTATTTTGGGCTCTGATTTAGATTCCGATTTTGGATTCATTGCCATCGGCACCGATTCTCCAGCGACCTTTGGCTGTGGTAACTGAACATCTTGAGTGACAGTGTCTTGGTTTTGCTGCTCCCTTTGATCAAGGACTACCGCAGCGGGCGTCTCTTCTTTAGCTAGCTCTTTATTATCATCATTAATCCCCATTGGGTTACCCCAAATTCCCCAACCAATAGCCACCATTAAAAACACCGCTGCAATTTGTCCAATAAATTTGGGCTGCCGCCATTTTTTACTTTTCTTTGATGTGGCTATTTCGGCAACCAGCATTTGTTCCAGTTGATTGCTGAGATATTCCGGTGGTTCGATATTTTGGGCCAGCCCATGCAATTCGCTGATAATTTTCTTCAATGCTTGATGTTCGTTACCACAGGCAGTACAGTTTTGTAGGTGTTCCTGAACAACTTTATTTAGATCAGAGGGCAATTCTCCCATTATATAATCCGTTAGTAACTCAGAAATTTTAGCACAGGTCAAGGATGTCACCCCCCACTTGATTATCCAGATTTAATTTTGCTTTCATTTTTTGCAATGCTCTATAAATGCGTGATTTCACTGTGCCGGTGGGACAGTTCAAAACCTTTGCGATGTCATTGATGGTCATGTCTTGAAAAAAGCGCAACACTATTACCACCCGGTACTGCTCATCCAACTCTGCCACTGCTTGGGATATATCCATTTTAATATCACTGTTATGCTCAACGGTATCCGGCAACCATATTTGCTCAACCGGTGTGGTGCGCTGTCTTTGACGAACAACGTCAATGCACCGGTTGACCAAAATACGGCACAACCAGTTTTTAAACTGTTGGGGATCCCGCAATTTATGGATATCACGATATGATTTTAAAAGGGTTTCTTGGATAGCATCGGCAGCATCGTGTTCATTGCCCAGAATGCCATATGCAGTTTTATACATCAGCCCTTGGTAGCGCTGGCATAGCTTGATAAAAGCAGTGGGATCACCCTTTACTGCCTTCTTTACTAAAATTTCATCTATCATAGCACCCTTCACTTTCTTATGCTTCTTCCTTAAAGATCTATAGTTTTTTGAAAGTGTAAAAAAAGCCTCTATATATTTAGGCGTACCAAACCAGCAAAAGGTTTCTTTAAAATATAAATTTCTTTAAATCTCAGCAACTCTTGGTTATAATGGGTAATGAGGTGATTTGCATTGATTACAAAGGAATTGGTTGACCAAATAAACGCTCTGGCACGCAAACAAAAGAGTGAAGGACTGACAGCCGAAGAAAAGCAGGAGCAGGACCGGCTGCGTAAAATATATTTGGCCGGAATACGGCAACAGGTTATTGATCAACTGGGTGAACCACCAACCAAAAGAGATCAACATGGCCACGGCTGTTCCTGCGGTTGTGGACACCATCATCACCACAAACACTAGAATTGAGGTATATAACTTATGCTAAAAGCAGTACTATTTGACCTGGACGGCACCCTACTACCACTGGATTTAGATCCATTTATGCAGGATTACTTCAAACATTTGTCCGACCACTTTGCCCATCTTTATGAACCAAAGGCTTTTCAGGGCTATGTTTGGGAAGCCACCAAGGCCATGGTTAAAGACAATCGGGCGGATAAAACCAATGAACAGGTATTTATGGAGGCATTTCTGCCGATGGTCAACCATACCCAAGAACAACTTTTACCAATGTTTGACCACTTCTACAGCACCAAATTCAATGAATTAAAGCATTGCACCACCCCCACCCCGCTGGCCAAAAAAGTGGTGGCGGCGGTGATCGAAAAAGGATACCCGGTGGTGCTGGCCACTAACCCCATGTTCCCAGCCATCGCCACCCAAGCCCGGATGCGTTGGGCTGGCATTGAAGATTTGCCTTGGGAATTAGTCACCACCTATGAAAACAGCCATTACTGCAAACCAAACCCAGCCTATTTTAGCGAAATTTTAGAGAAGTTAAACGTTGCTCCATCAGAAGTGCTGTTGGTAGGCAATGACACCACGGAAGACTTGGTGGCCAGTAAATTGGGAATTAAAACTTATTTAGTAACAGATCATTTAATAGACCGCGGTGATTCACCCTTCAAACCCGATGCCAGCGGTACGTTGGAAGAGTTTTATCAGTTGGCTAAACAAGGCTTTGACGGAGTATTTTAAGGTTTTAGGATCAAAAGTAAACAAACAAAACCCTGGTGTCTTTTGCCTTTGCATTCAGACAAAAGGTAATTGAAAAACCCGGCACCTGCTGCAGGTAGCGAACGACATGTAGTGGCGCAGCGAACCGAAGTTAGCGAAGGAGGTTGTCGGAGGCAGGGTGGCGCATAGGACGTGCGCCACTGGCAACTGAGCCATGGACGGCGAATTTACCGCAACCTTTATCTCAACAGGTAAACAGAAATCAAACCAAGCAAAAGACACCGGCTGAGAACGAGTAAAAGTTGTTTGTAATCGAAATTAAAGTTGTGATAGTGCAAATGTTGCGTTTTGGTGGGCTCAATGAATTGAGCCCCTACATTTACATGCCGAAATGAAAGATAAAAGAGCGCGAAAACTGCGCTCTTTCCTTCATTCAGAATTCAAAATTCCTAATTCATAATTATTTTAAGTATGGGTTTCTTTTCATTTCCTGTTCAATGGTGGTGTCGGGACCATGCCCAGGATAAACTGTGGTTTCACCTGGCAATGTTAGTAGCTTTTCTTTAATGCCTTTAATCAAATCGCTGTGGCTACCGCCTGGAAAGTCCGATCTACCCACCGAACCGCTAAACAGAGTGTCCCCTGAAAATAACCGACCTTCCACTTTAATGCAGATGCCACCGGGTGTGTGCCCGGGAGTATTGATAATTTCCAATTTTAAATTGCCCACTGTAATTACATCCCCATCAGCCAGCAATTGATCTGCAGGTGTGGTGGCAAAGGGGTTGCCGATAAATGCAGACAGATTCTTCTGGGGGTCAGTAAGCATAGCGGCATCGGCGCTGTGAATTAGCACCTTAGCACCGGTCACCGTTTTTACTTTTGCCACCGCCCCAATATGATCTGCATGTCCATGGGTGCAAATTATATATTCAACTTTCACCGCCAACCGTTCAACGGTGGCTAAAATCTCAGCTGCATCGCCACCGGGGTCAATCACAGCAGCCCTTTTAGTTTGCTCACAGGCCAAAATATAACAATTGGCCTCCATATGACCAACCATTAATGTTTCTAAGATCACAGGTATTCCCCCAAATAATAATTTTTAAAATTATTTTCTAACTTTCCAACAGTATTGTTACCGGTCCGTCATTAACAATGTTTACCACCATGTGTTCTTGAAATTTACCGGTAGCCACCTTTAAACCTTGTTGTTGTAAAGCTTGGACAAACCGGTGATACAACTCCCTGGCAACTTCGGGTTTGGCAGCGCTGGAGAAACTGGGACGGCGACCGCGCCGACAATCGCCATAGAGAGTAAACTGTGAAACTGCCAGTACTTCTCCACCAATATCCAATACTGATAGGTTCATCTTATTTTGGTCATCTTCAAAAATTCTTAAATTGGCGATTTTATCGGCTAAATATTTAATATCATTTTCAGTATCCCCGTCACCAACGCCTAATAATACCACTAACCCTTTGTGAATTTGGCCAATCACTTCATTATCCACAGTTACCGATCCGCTGGTAACTCTCTGTATCACTGCTCGCATGCTACACCCCCGTTTTAGTGTGCCACAGTTTGACCTCCAGCTACCCGACGCACTCCGTAGACATCCTTGATCCTTTTTACTTTGTTAACCACATACTCCAGTTGCTCCAAACTGCTTAGGTGTAGCGCCAATTCAATGGTGGCCATCCGATCTTTCCGAGTACGGGCAGTAACCCAATTGGTGTTTATTTTCATTTCCAACAGTACGTTGAGTACGTCGTTTAACAACCCAGCCCGGTCAAAGCCGTGGACTTCCAATTTAACATGGAAAGATGAATGGAAATTTTTATCCCACGTCACTTCCACCAGCCGTTCTGTTTCTTCCTTAGCCAGTTCTGCTAGGTTCTGGCAATCGGTGCGATGAATGGATACCCCCCGTCCCCTGGTGATATAGCCAATAATGTCATCACCAGGCACCGGGTTACAGCAGTGGGCTAATCTAATTAACAAATTATCAATCCCTTTAACCCGAATACCCTGGGTCGGTTTGCCCCAATCATCTTTGTTTGATTGTCTTGCGGTTACATCTTCAACAGTAATGGGTTTTTTAACATCAAGTTCCAGTTCATCTTTCAATTTGCCGAGAATCATCAAAGCAGTTACTTGGCCACTGCCAATGGCGGCAAAAACATCGTCTACACTGGAAAAATTAAATTTCTTACCCACTTCCAATAATTTATCGCTTTTGATAATATTGGGTTCCAATCCATGTTTTTTGATTTCTCGTTCTAATGTCTCCCGGCCTCGAACAATGTTTTCCTCTTTTTGCTCTTTTTTAAACCATTGGCGAATCCGGGCTTTTGCTTGGGAGGTCTTAACAATGTTTAACCAATCGCGACTGGGCCCACTGCTTTTATTGGTAATCACTTCAATGATATTACCATTTTTAAGCTTATAGTCCAGGGGTACAATTCTACCATTAACTTTGGCACCAATGCAGCGATGGCCGATGTCGGTGTGAATGCGATAAGCAAAATCTATTGGCACCGAACCCGATGGCAGTTCCACCACATCACCCTTGGGGGTAAACACAAACACCGAGTGGGCAAAAATGTCTATTTTTAGACCTTCCATAAACTCATGGGCATCCCGCAGGTCATGCTGCCAATCCAACAGTTGTCGCAACCAGCTTAATTTCTCATCATAATTCTTGTTACCGCCCTTGACACCTTCTTTATATCGCCAATGGGCGGCAATGCCATACTCGGCAGTGCGGTGCATTTCAAAGGTGCGAATTTGTATTTCAAAGGGTTCACCCTTAGGTCCAATCACGGTGGTATGCAATGACTGGTACATATTGGTTTTGGGCATGGCAATATAGTCTTTAAATCTACCGGGAATTGGTTTCCAAATGGTGTGAGCAATACCTAAGGCACCGTAACAATCCTTTACGGTATCCACAAATATCCGAATGGCCAGCACGTCAAAAATCTCTGTAAAGTCCTTTTGCTGTTCCTTCATTTTTTTATAAATTGAATAAAAGTTTTTGGGCCGCCCGGTTATTTCGGCCTTAATCCCCATTTCCAACAGTCTTTCGTTCAACATATTGATCACTTGTTGAATGAATTCTTCCCGCTTCTTCCGGGTAGAAGCAACCAATTCCTTTAACCGATAATATTCATCCGGATACCGATAGCGGAAAGATATATCTTCTAATTCCCATTTGATATGGTAAATTCCTAAGCGATGGGCCAAAGGAGCAAAGATCTCTAAAGTCTCTTCTGCCTTTTCCCGTTGTTTGGCTTGGGATTGATAGTTTAGAGTGCGCAGATTGTGTAGCCGGTCTGCCAATTTAATTAAAACTACTCTAATATCCTTGGCCATAGCCAAAAACATTTTACGCAAGTTTTCCGCCTGGCGCTCTTCTTTAGATTTAAATTCTAATTTACCGAGCTTGGTTACTCCGTCAACCAATAAAGCAACATCTTCGCCAAATTCTTCCTTAATATCGTCCAACGTAATGACAGTATCTTCTACCACATCATGCAACAGGCCACCCACCAGCGTTCTGGTGTCCAGTTGCAAATCAGCCAGTATTTTAGCTACTTCCACCGGGTGAATAAAAAAATCTTCACCGGATATTCTCTTTTGTCCAAAATGAGCCCATTCAGCATAGCGGTACGCTTTGCGGAGGAAAGCGATGTCCGCATGGGGATTATACTTATTAACTTTGGCAATAATTTCTTCTAAGGACACCGTTCACCCCTCCTTTATATTAGCCCAAAAGGGCTCAATTAAATTGAGCCCTTACAATTAATTTACTAGCTTTGGCCATCGAACATAAAAAATGTTACTAAATGTCGTATTTTATAAGGGATATTATATCATAATTACCTAGTTTAGCTCTACCATTTAATTCGGTTAATTCAATAATAAAGGCAGCGCCCACCGTTTCGCCACCCAATTGCTCTACCAAGCGCTGGGCAGCGGCCAATGTACCGCCGGTGGCCAACAGGTCGTCAACCAGCAGCACCCTTTGTCCAGCAGATATGGAGTCCCGATGGGCTTCCAAGGCATCCTCGCCATATTCCAAAGCATATTTACTTTGAATGACATCGGCAGGTAGTTTTCCGGGCTTACGCAGCAACACCACCCCGGCACCCAACTCATAGGCCAGTGGAGCCCCTAGGGCGAATCCCCTGGCTTCGGGGCAAGCAACCAAATCAATATTTAAGGGGCGGCATTCTTCAGCCAATAACTGGACGGTATATTGGAAGGCCATGGGGTCCTTTAATAATGTGGTAACATCTTTAAAACTGATACCTTTTTTGGGAAAATTTGGTACAATTCTGATAAAATCTTGTAGATTCAAAAATGGTGTCTCCCTTCTACATTATCTAACAATTATAAGTAAGGTAATTTAGTAATATGTTTTAGGTTACCGCTTACCATAATGGTAACAAACTGTAGGCCTTCTAACGCAATGTTATTGGTCCAACGAAATGTTTTTGAGATATCAAGATCTAATTTATGATCCGGCCGGGGCAACATCTTAACTTGATAAAAACCATTTCTATAACTAAACTTAAGTAATCCAAGCTCCTCAAAGATTTTCATTCCCAACAAAGCGGTATAATCCTCCACCAGTCCACCGCCGTCTTCTTTTAAAATTTCCAACAGGTCCGCCACTGGAATTTCTACCACTTTACTCATACCAACTCTGTGCACCAAGTATTTATACAAAATCACTAAGCAGTCCCGTTCGGTTGACAAGGTGGTTAATGCTTTACTGGCTGCAGCAATGTCCTTAATACCAAACATCAAATAAAGATCTCCGCTACCACCGGCAGCCTCTGTGGCCGCCCGTAACCCCTTGGCACTGAAGGGTGGATAATAAAGAACCGCTTTGCCAATGCCACGGATATTTAGTGAACCCACCAGCGCCGGTGTGGTGACTATGATGACCCCGGAATCGGGAGTAGACAATTGACTAATATATTCTTTTGTATCATCGGGAATTCCGCGGCAGTAATAAACTATCCGATGGGCCAAATCTGGGTTTCTCAAGGCCAGCGTATGGGCTAACTCAATGACCTGATAACCACTGGTCACCAAAATAACTATTGACTCGTCGCCAATTACTTCTTCCAAAAGGCTTAGCCGATCTGGACAATCACGATAATCATGTAAATTTATTTTCTCCCAAAAATCTGCCGACATTTCTTTAACTTGGTCATCCACTGGACCATTTCTTTTATATGATTCCAACTTCTGCAATATATAATCCGGGCTAGATAATCTTAGGGCTTTATTGCTTAATAATTTTTGACAATAGCGGGCAATATCCTCTGAAAAGTAGGCACAACTGATACCACCATCATTTTTTATCGCTGCTCGGAGGCTGATATCCTTAACCTTTAGTTGCACTGAACGACGACCGTTCCACTCATTTATTTCCGGCACAAAGGCTACGTCTACAGTTTCGCTGGTGGCCAGCATTTCCCCATAGGCCGCTAAATTAAAACCAATCCCATCGTATACCGACCGATTGCTCTTCAACTTTAGTTTGAGGTGGTTTTGTTTTTCCCCCACCGCCCGCCAATTTACCATCGCCACTTCCCGAACCCCCAATAGTGGTCCAGGATTACAATGTCCAAAGGGGGCCAACCGGCCCATCTCTTCCACCACATGCTCTGTTAACTCATCCAATGATACTATTTTATCCAAAGTAATAGTAGGTATCATCAGCTCTTCTGTCAATACCTGATTGGCAAAATCATTAATTTTTTGTCTAAAATTCTCTATATCCTTAGTATAAATGGAAAATCCCGCAGCATTGGCATGACCACCGAAGTTTATTAAATAGTCCTGACAATAAACCAAAGCATTATACAGGTGGAATCCCTCAATGCTGCGGGCTGACCCCTTGCCTTCTTCACCATCCAGAGAAATCATTAATACCGGTCTGTGATAACGCTCTAGCAACCGGGAAGCAACAATGCCAATGACACCGGAATGCCAGTTTTCAGAAGCCAGTACCAATACTTTATCCTTTAATCTATCGGGTTCATTTTCCAGCATCCCAATGGCTTCTTCCAACACCTGTAGCTCTATGCCTTGGCGTTCTTGATTGCTCCTATTTAACTGCTCAGCTATTTCCATCGCCCTTTCCGGTTCAGGGCACAACAATAACTCGACCCCTAATCTAGGGTCCCCCACCCGGCCGGCGGCATTCAAACGTGGCCCTAAGGCAAAGCCAACATCCTTAGTGTCCACCACCGCTTTTTTAGCAACACCACTGACTTCTTTTAAAGCGGCCAGCCCTAAATTGGGGCTGACTCTCAATTGTTCTAATCCATGTTTAACTATCACCCGGTTTTCTCCTAACAATGGCACTATGTCGGCCACCGTTCCCAAGCAAGCAATGTCCAACAGGTCATACCAAGCATGATTGGGCAGCTCAATTTCTTGATAGATTGCCTGCACCAGCTTTAATGCTACACCAACACCGGCCAGATCTTTAAAAGGGTAGTTACAGTCCACCCTTTTGGGATTTACCACCGCCTCTGCCTTAGGCAATTCCACACCGGGCTCATGGTGATCGGTAATGATTAATTTAAGACCAAGCTGTTGGGCCAGTTTAGCCTCTTCGATGGCAGTGATACCGCAGTCTACAGTGATAACCAGTTGATAGCCCTCTTCTGCTGCCCAACGCAAGGTATCTTGATGCAAACCATATCCCTGTTCACGTTGGGGTATGTAATAGTCCACAACACCGCCTAAACGATGCAAAGCATTAACCAACAGTGCGGTGGCTGAAATACCATCAACATCATAATCCCCATGTACCAATATCGGTTGACCTTTTTGTAGACATTCCATTACCACCTGCAACGCTTTATCCATGTCCTTCATTAGTAAAGGGTCATTTAAGCCATCCAATTTGCTGTTTAAAAATGCCCGGGCTTCTTCCACGGTATGAATTCCGCGATTAATCAACAATTGTGCCAATACTTCCGAAATATTTAACTGATTAGCTAAAATAATCTTCAGTGTAGGGTTATTCGATTTTACTCGCCAAAGTTTTTTGTTTTTTGTAGTTTTATTCATAGCAACACCTACTTAACTGTTCTATATCAATTATAAACTAGCCCAACCATATATTCAATGAATGGTAAAAAATATTGTGAAATCTGACACAAGCCTCGGGCTTAGCTAACGAATAAGTTTAGTTGGTTGGGGAAATAATATGATTAACAAAGCAACTAGTGATTAAAAGGAGTGATTTCAGCAAAGTGAATAACCTAACTATCCATGAATATTTTAATGACGTTGCTAACAGATTACCAGAAGAAGCTGGCAATGTTTTAAGAGCATTATTCACTGAGGGAAAAATGAATAAAGAAGAATTATCGTTAACCGCCAAAGTAAAAAGAGCGGTATTGGACCATATAATTATGCAACTTTATGCATTGGGATTGGTGGATGTAACCTCAGAGGGAAAAAGTAAAATTTGCTCTGTAACCAAACTTGGTGAAGAATACCTCGATTTGCATAAGCTTAAGCCAGCGATTTAACAATTCAAGGGGCTGTTGCAATACCTACAATAGAGGACGGTTTTCACACCGTCCCCACCAAGTAACACAGGTTTGGTGCTCGGGGCAGGTATGGAAACCTGCCCCGAGCACCACTTTTGGCAACAGCCCCTTAATTTTGAATTCTGAATTATAAATTTTTGAGTTTTTCATTTATAATTCAAAATTCTCAATTCATAATTGCCTTCTTTATAATTGCTTTTACAGTATTTTACTCAAGAAGGACTGGGTTCTGGGGTTTTGGGCGTTAGTGAATATTTGTTCTGGATTGCCTTCTTCCACGATTTTGCCTTCGTCCATAAAAAGAACTCGGTCGCCCACTTCCCGAGCAAAGCCCATTTCGTGGGTAACCACCACCATGGTCATCCCTTCCTTGGCTAACTGTTTCATCACCGCCAGCACCTCTCCCACCATCTCTGGATCTAATGCGCTGGTGGGTTCGTCAAACAGCATTACTTTAGGCTTCATGGCCAACGCCCTGGCTATTGCCACCCGCTGTTGCTGACCGCCGGAAAGTTGACTGGGATAAACATCAGCCTTATCCGACAAGCCAACCTTTTGCAGCAGTTCCTTAGCAATTTCCTCTGCCTCTTGTTGGCTGATACCCCGCACTTTCATTGGGGCCAAGGTAATATTATCCAGGACAGTTTTATGGGGAAATAAATTAAACCGTTGGAACACCATGCCCACTTCTTGGCGGACATAGTTAATATCTGTCTTGGGATCAGTAATATCATAACCATCAACAACAATGGTTCCAGCTGTTGGTTCCTCCAACCGATTTATACAGCGCAGAAAAGTACTTTTTCCTGAACCGGAAGGTCCGATAACCACCACCACTTCTTTTTCTTCGATGGCACAGTTTACATCCTTTAATACTTCCAATTTGCCAAAGCTTTTATATAGATTATTAACTTCAATGATCATCGGATTTCAACCTCATTTCTGTACAATCTGCCTGTTTGCTGATGCCAGTTAATCATCAGTTTTTAGTCTCCTCTCCAACCTATCCACCAACCGAGAGAAGGTAAAGGTCATAATTAAATAGATAAAGGCCGCTGTTAACCACAGTTCAAAGGTAGCATAGGTACGGGCAACTTCCAACTGGGTTTTTCGAGACAGTTCCTCAAAGCCAATGACAGATAACAGCGATGTTTCTTTTAATAAAGCAATAAATTCGTTACCCATTGGTGGGATCACTCGTTTAAAGGCTTGGGGCAAAATAACATAACGCATTGCTTGGGTGTGGGTCATTCCCAATGAACGGGCAGCTTCCATTTGTCCCTTCTCAATGGACTGCACCCCGGAACGGAAAATTTCAGCAATATAGGCTCCACTATTTAAGGATATAGACATAATTGCCGCCACCCAAATGTTTAGGGAAAAATCAGACATAAAGGGAGTGCCACCATAGATCACATACTGTTCGTGAAGCAGTTTAAATACCCTGGGCAAACCAAAGTATATTAACATAATTTGTACAAAAAGTGGTGTACCACGCAAAAAATCCACATAAGCGGTACCGATCATGCGGAAGACTTTTCTATTTGATAGTCGAGCTAAACCAGTAATTAAACCAATGATACCACCGAGCAGAATACCAACCACCGTGATGAATAATGATACTCCAGCTCCTTCAATCATCAATGGTAATGCATGTATAATTGTGTCCATAATTCACCTCATCTTTAATCTGTGCCACAGCACAATAAATATGCGTAACCGTTAGGGGGTTACGCATATTTGCTCTTGCTAATTTATTTTACTTCGCCTGGCAAATAATCGGGTGGTGTCACATTAAACCACTTTTCATAAATTTCAGCGTACTTACCATTTTCTTTTAGAGTATTTAAACCATTGTTAATTTTCTCCAACAGTTCTGTGTTTCCTTTAGCTACCGCGATACCATAATATTCACCGTTTAACACATCGCCAACCATTTTAACTTGACCGGCACCCTTTTTGTCAATAAAGTTTTGGGTAACAGGCAAGTCATTAATAACAGCTTGGGCGCCACCATTAACCAGTTCCATAAATACCAAGTCGGTGGTGTTATATGTCTTAACTGTTGCCCCATATTGAGCGGCAATTTCATTAGCTGTGTCTGCTCCGGTGGTACCAATTTGCACGGCAATGGTCTTGCCAGCCAAATCCTCTGGTTTAACAATGTCGTTGTTTCCTTCTGCCACAGCAATCACTAAACCAGCTTCATAATAAGGCATTGAGAAGTCAACTTGTTCTTCACGTTCTGGTTTAATTGTCATACCGGAGATGGCCACATCAATTTGACCGGTTTGTAATGCCGGAATTAAACCGTCAAAACCCAAACTCTTTAATTCAACTTCTAATCCTTCTACTTCACCAATGGCTTTAATTAAATCAATATCAAAACCAACAAAGTCACCATTTTCATCGGTGGATTCAAAGGGAGCAAAGGTAGGTTCGAAGGATGCTACAATCTTCTCTTTAGCCTGCGCGTTATCGCCAGCTTGTTGTTCTTCAGCATCCGGTTTTTCGCCGCCACCACAGCCCACGGCCACCAGCATTAGGGCTAAAATGGTTAACATAACCAGGCCCAGTTTCAACATTTTTTTCATTTAATAGTCCTCCTTGAATACTAATTTCAATTTACTTATAATTATACATGAATTATTCGCTTTATTTTTATCAATTCCTGCTATATCGTAAAATTTTTTTAAATACCATTATTCTTCCCATTTAACTAATTTGGGGCTAAGATCCAATATGGTGCGATACTGCTCTAGAATGCCGTATTTACCTTCGGGGTCCCATTCCATATATCTACGGTACTTTAAAACCCGATCAATTGGGTTTGCCCAACCTAAATGCTTTATTCTTAGTTCGCTGATGGCGCCCGGTAATTCGGTAATGTTATCTGGAAATCTACCACAATGCAACGCCGCCTCTCGCCAACGGTATGGAAAATTAGGCTGATATCTGATTAAAAAAGGGCGGTAATACTTATGCGCCTGCCAATATTCATCCTCTCGATAATGGGTAGCACTCCAAAAATCAAACAACCGAAAGGAAAAATAATCATAATAGGGCTGATTAATTAGCCTAGGGATTTGATGCAAAACAGCATCTTCAAATATTTCATCAGCATCCAGGCATAAAATCCAATCTGGATTATTACTGATGGTTTGCTGCCACAGTTGCTGACGTAGTTTCCATTCCCCTCCTTTAAATTGAGATTGTCTGTTAGTAATTATTTTCAATGGTTTACCCTTTAATATTTCTTTGCATACCGCAACGGTATTATCCTCACTGCCATCGTCTAAAATTATCGCCTCGTCTATATATTGGCGAGCATGTTCCAACACCATCGATAAGTATCGATTGGCTTCGTTTTTTACCACCATACACAGAGAAAGCTTGTTACCCGTAGTCTTTATATTGGTGCGGATTGGTGTTATTGCTTGGTTGCGAACACAGGTGCTTTTAAAATTCTGTACTCCTGGCAAGTCAGATTCGCGGTAAATGTGATAAGCCGGGTAAAGGTTATCAACATATAGCTCTAAGCCCAATGCCACTGCCCGCAGACAAAAATGTCTATCTTCGCCAATAAAACTTAAATTAGACAATTCCTTAAAACAGGCTCCCCTTTGCAACGCTTTTTTACTAATTAATGTACAGGCTCCTAAACCTCCCACCGGGTAAATGCCGGGTATCTTTAAACAATGCAAATATCCATTAATTCTGCTGACTATTTCCTCTCTTGTCAACTGTTCACCCCGATGCTGGTAGTAAAGGGTGTATTCGTCATTTACCCATACTTGAGGCAAAACCGGTTGCTCAGGTTTAAATTGCGTCCAAAAAATCTCCGAAATGATGTCTTTGTTAGTGGACACCAAGTGGACCAAGGTGGCCGGATGCAACACAATATCGGAGTCTATTAAAAATAAATAATCGTAATGATTGGCCAACGCATAATTAATTATTTGATCTTTATATTCCGCCACTTTAGTTACCAAATCTGCCGTCCAATAATGATTGCTTTCATCACACAGGTATTTGCCTGTTTTTACCCCATCAATAATAATTATTTTTGCATTTTGCCAGTGGAAATTGACCAGCAAATCTTTGGATTCCCGTTGCTGATTGTCATCCACAAACATAAAATCCACCACTAGATTAGTTTTGTCCAAAGCCTTTAATGAATTTAAAAACTCCTGTAAAATTGCCGGCTTTTGTCTGACGGGGCTACCAATTAAAACCCGTTGCGTCATGCTGGTCCCCCCTTATTTACTAATTGCTTTATTCTTATTTGATAAATCACAGTTATATGAATAGATGATAAGGGGGAATATTACATTGAAAGCTAAAATACCAAGGTACTGTCCCTTGGTATTTAGTAATAGCCTATTTGTTTCTTTCTTTAATCCGCAACCACTCATTCATTTCCAAAAAACTACCTGCTACGTTGCTTTCCATTTCTAAAAACATTTTATAAGGAACGGTAAAGGAGAGGACATTCTTGTCCACGCATTTGCGGGCCGAAATATCGGTCAAGCCGATAATGGCCCGGGGGGTCTCGGATTCCTCTTCTTTATAGGGGATAATGCAAACACTGTGGCAACCAGCGCCAAAGGGTGCCACAACATTAAGGTTATCTTCCCGAGCATAATTGGCCAGCACCACTAAAGCAGATAGTTGGTCAGGATTGGCCATAAACACCACAACCTTTGGTGTTTCTCCCTCAGCCACTTGCTCTATCGGCTTAAATACAACATATTCGGTGGGTACGTCCACCATTGGCAGGGAGTCAATAAATTTCTTGGCCAGTTCAGGGTTTTTGATGTAACCCTCCCCGTGTTCCAAAGCCGGCATATTCCTGACTATATTCTTGCCCATTTCACTGTTGCAAAAGTCCGGATTACCCGTTGACAGGAAATACTCAATGCCACCGGGAAAATTAACATAGGTGTTGCCAAAACCTAAACCAGTGCCACCGCCAATACAACCGTAGGTTTTACGGTCAAAAACGGCGGTTTTTCCTTTGGAAGCGGCGCTCATCATTGCCACCACACAACCCCATCTACCTTCCTTAAATTGCAGAGCCGACTCCGGTTTTTCATCGGTCAGCATAACTGCCACTGGGGAATACTTCATATCGATAGCCTGTGCAATTTTACTTTCCACTGTGAACACTCCTTTATTTTAAAATTATGCCTGGGCAATAATTAGTTGTCTGTCTTTAACCTGGTGCATTTTTATACCTCGATAACCGGCTTGCTCTAACCAGTCGGTATACTGTTTTAGCGTCCAAGTACCACCGGTTTTGGTATTGACCAACATGTTTACAGCAAATAGCTCAGCCCTGGCACTGACACCCCTGACAAAATCAGATATTACAATGCGTCCACCGGGTTTTAACACGTTGTGTATCCTTTTAAACAGTGCTATATTCTCCTCTTTACCGTAGATATGTGTGATACTGCCTAAAAAAGCCAAGTCAAACTGTCCAGCAATTACTTCTCTGGTGAAATCACCTGGGGCAAACTTAATGTTTTCATCTGGGGAAAGATTCTTTTCCATTATTTGGCACACCCCTGGCAAGTCTTGCACTGTTACCTCCGCCCCCGCTGCTGCAAAAGGGCGGGCATAATTGAGGGGGCCCCCTCCCAAATCCAGCACCTTAGCTCCTTTAGGTAAATCCCTTAAACAAACAGCGGTGATTTCATCTGCCAATTGCTTAGCACTCCTTTTCATCGCCGCCATAAAACCTTTAATATCCTGTTGAGTGCGCTCCTTTGGCACAGGGGCGCCGGTTTTTAATACTTCCGGAATTTGCGTCCAGGATTTAATGACGTTAAAGGTGTGAATCAGGGCATTGCCTATATATTTATCGCTTTCTTCCGCAAACAATATTTCCTCTGCCTCTACTGTTAGGCTGTATTTATTGTCATTAAAGTTTAAATAACCCTGGGAAATTAAAGCCTCGTTTACCGTCCACAGCGCCCGCAAATCAAAACCAAGTTTAGTGGCCAATTCATCCAATGTACAAGGCTCTTCTCTGATGGCATCAAATAACCCCGCTTGTAAAGCTGCACCCACAACCAATAACTCCTGTGGTACCACTGGATTAGTTAAGTTTGGCATAAAACCCCCCCTTTTTTTAATTTAAATATTCTCTTCAATAATTATAAATTCCTGTTGTACTAAATTTAATGTTAGTTCTTGGTCAAATAGGTGTATACTGATCTATATCGCTTACGAATATGGCTACATAAGGAAGGTAGAATGTCATGCTGTCACTATGGCAATTGACTATATTAATTAGCGCCACTATTATTGGCCTTACTTTAGCTTATGTAAACCATCTGCCGCTGGCAGTGGGTTTTTTATTGGGCTTAAGTACACTTATTTATCAGACCAGCAAAATGGGTACCGATAAAGCTACTATCATCAAGGCTATGAAATCTGGCGTGGTGCAAATGAAAGAGGTTGTCTATATTTTAACGCTGATCGGCATCTTAATTCCCGCTTGGACTGCCAGTGGCACCATCCCCTATATGATCCATTGGGGCCTTAATTGGATAAATCCAACCTACTTTTTAACCGGTTCATTCATCATTACCGCTATTGTTTCGATGCTGTTGGGCACTTGTCTTGGTAGTTTAAGCGCCATTGGTATTCCACTATTTGGTGTCGGTGCCTTAATGCACGTTTCTATCCCTGCGCTGGCAGGGGCACTGGTGTCGGGGGCGGTGGTGGGAGATCGCACTTCTCCGGTATCCAGTGCCAACCATTTAGTGGCGGCAGCCACAGGGGTGAGTATAAAAAAGCAGGCCAACGCAATATTGCCCACCACCATTGGTGCTTTACTGATATCCACCTTGTTTTTTCTAGCCTTGGATTTAATGGGACAATGGGACGTGGCCAAAGGGGTAACGTTAGACTACTCCTTTGATCAATGGTTTAACTTTCACCTCAGTTTACTAATCCCCCCGGTATTGTTGATGGCTGGGATTGTTTTGCGTTTTAAAACCATTAATGCTTTTTTAATGTCCATTATCTCCAGCTTGTTGATCGGCAGCATATATCAATACATAGCCATCGGGCAGTGGCTATGTCACTTGGTTTTTGGTTTTAATGGTACCAATATCAGCGTATTACATAATAAGGGTTTATTAAATATGATTCAGTTAGTTGTGTTAATTGTCCTCACCGGCGCCTTCAATGGTATTTTGGAAGAGACGCGAGTAATCGAACCCTATATCAGAAACATATTAGGTAAGTCTGCCAGTTTGTTGTCAGCCACGCTGCGCACATCAATTTTTGGGGTAATTCTAAATCTGATTGCTTGTAATCAAGCCTTACCCATAGTGATCAGCGGTAGAAACCTTAAACCCATTTGGGCAGAACGGTTTCCTGTCAGTCAATTGTCTAGGGTGATTGCAGATTCTCACGTGGTTTACGCTGCAATGGTGCCTTGGAATATGATGGCCATTATGAGCAGCGCTATTTTAGGAGTGTCTGTGAGCGATTATGTACCCTTTGCAATATTTTTGTGGATATTGCCATTGCTGACAATAGCGTTTTCTGGTTATCAAACGGCCACCAACAAAGCAAAGGTATCAAAGAGCACTGCTATTTGAAGGTGCCCTGATATACTGAAGATAAAACAAGAACCGTCCGGTAGCTCAAAAAGAGCATTGAGACGGTTCTTTGTGATCAGGCTATAATTTTTTCTTATAAAACTCCATGTTTTCTTTAACCAATCTTTCTTCCCAAATCATTTGTAACAGAGCCAACTCTTCGCTGTAATCGGTTTTGGTTTCATCTTTTTTGTCATATTCCAAGTTTTCAAGTATCTCAATGGTAAAGTTCTCGGCACTATATTCTGTCCATTCCTTTTGCAACCCTTTATTAGGATGATTACCAGCACCTAATTTGAATTTAGTACTATTGATTTTGCTTTTTAAATCTTGAGTTGCTTCGATATAACATTTATTGCTGAAGTTAGAACGAATGATAAATACGCCCATCGGTGGCTTCATTTCTTTATACTGCAACTTCAGTTCTTTTTTTCTGTCCATTGACCACTTAATACCCCATCTCTTTTAATATACTTGATAATGTACGCAAGCGTTCACCCAGTAGTTCACCATCATCACTGAGGGCCTGGTTAAATAACTTGATATCTTCATTAATCCTTTCATTGTCAGTACATACCGCCACCGTCATGGCATCACCCTGTAAACCCACCCGATCAATAACTGGCTTTTCTGGGTCATATAGGTTTTCATATCGATAAGCCTCTCTAAAATGTTGTTGGGCTCGGCAAACAAGAATAGCCAAATCCAGCACCCGGTGCAGTGGCAATTCCTCAGACTGCCGAGACCATTTCCCACCGGTATGCCTCCATACCTTGGCCGAAATATCCACCTTGCCCCGATCATTCCATTGGGCTAATCCCAACGACAGCCCTTTGGCATCGGTACTATATGCATATCTGCCGTCAACATTTTCATAGTTGTCAGATACAATTACTGGCTTGTGTTTTAAAGTAGTTGGTATTTTCATTATTCAACCTCCAAATGAATTACTAAATTAGTAAATTACTAAATTGCTGGTTTAATTATATGCCTATAACATTACTATGTCAAGGATATACTTATTTGTACTATAAAAAAGAATGGCTAAAGAAAGCAAAAAGCTGCTTCGGGTATTCTATCCCTTGGCACGATTTTTCTTATATAATTTGTCGTAAAACGTTGTCAAAGGGCTAAATGTATAATAAGCTTATTTTGTAGAAACTTGAAATTATTGCCCTTGATGATTTTGGAACAGGTTATTCATCTTTTTCTAGATTAGGAGAACTAAATATAGACACTGCGAAAATTGATAAATATTTTGTTAGCAAAATATCTGCTGTGGAACAAAAAAAATTAATAATTGGTGATATCATATCTATGGTCCATAAACTTGGCCTTACAGTGCTAGCAGAAGGTGTAGAGGTTGAGGTTCAGAAAGATTACCTGATAAAAAACAACTGTGATATCATGCAGGGTTATCTATTCAGCAAACCTATTCCTGAGAAAAATGCCATTGAATTACTGAAAACAAACTATAACACAAAATAGAAACTAAATAGAAAGGATTATTGACAGAGCAAAATATCACTCTTTAACAGTTAGTGAGATTTGTCAACAAATTGGTCAAGCAATAAAAATGCCAGAAACAGAAGTAAGAAGATTAAAGGGAGCTGGCTTTCTTTATGATATCAGCAAGATTGTGCTAGATGAAAGTATCCTAGAAAAAGAAGGTATGTTAAATGTTCGTAGAAATCTTTATTCAACTGTTGTTAGATAATTAATTGATGTTTTGAATAATTATTGGGAGAACCCACAACACTTGGTGGGTTCTCCCTTTTGTGTCAAAAATGTAGTGTGCATGAAATAAGTTAATCATTACCAAAATCTCTAATGATTTTTTTTATGACTGCACGGGCCTCTTTCCCATGGTTTTCCTTTTCCCAGTACATATTTTGGTCAGCTTTTTTAAATGTGTCGCTCAAACTGATGGCATTCCCATTTTTAATGGCAAACCCAACGGATATACTCAGAGGTAATTTGGGATTAGTGGCGTTGTACCTTGCTATGGCAGCCTTTATTGCATCATAGCTATTTTTTACCGTATCATAATCACTATTGGGCATTAGCACCACAAATTCGTCGCCTCCAATTCGGGCAACAATATCATCTTTGCGAGATGCCCTTTTTATTACATTGGCAGCGGTGGTAAGCAAATCATCTCCGGCATCATGGCCCCAAGCATCGTTAACCAGTTTTAAACCATCCACATCACATACAATAATTCCTACCGGATCACAGTGCCCCTTTTCCAGACAGTGCATCTCCTGCTCAAAATAGCTACGGTTATAAATTCCAGTTAGGGAATCGTGAAAACTGATATATTCCAGCTGTTTCTCCATTCTTTTTCGTTTGCTGATATCTCTAATATCCTCAACAATGCCTAGTAGCTCTCCATCGGGAGCTAAAAAACGGGCAGCGGTAACTATGCACGGTATTTTTACGCCGTCATGACGTTCTTTTTCTACATCAACTTCCACCTTTTCCTCACCGTTGATGATTCTGATCAACGGGCAATGGGCAGTGCCGCAAAAACTACTTTTAAGGGTTTGATAACACTTTTTACCCACAGCCTCTTCGGGGTGCAAACCTGCCAAATTGGCAAAGGTATTATTAATGCGTAGCAAATTGAAATTTTTATCAATAACACGCATCGCACTGGCCGCGGTATTAAATATCTGCCTTAATTCCGCATTGACGCGTTTAATTTCGTCCATCGCCTTTTTGCGACTGGTAATATTGTTAAGCATCACAACAGTACCGATAAACTTTTCACTGATGTCAAGCATTGGTTTGAGTTTAATTCTAAAATAAAGAGCTCCCCGTTTAGTATCCAGTTTTTTGACAAAATCTAATTCTTTAGTACCGATTTCTATAAATTCTCTTAACTCATCAATGAGCCAAGGTAAAGTTCCCATGCCTGATTCATCACCATAATAGCTTACTCCAGGGGTACAGTAATCTTGATAAAACAGTTCGGCTGCAGCGTGGTTCATGGTGTCTATACGACCTTTTTCATCCAAAAGGATAACCGGATTGGGCAAGCTCTCATAAATAGTTAAGTACTTATTTTTTTCATTGGTCATAGTCCGGCTATTAACTTGCAATTCTCTAATTACTTTACTTTGGGGTACATTAACCCCTTCGGTACATAACCCAATCTCTATGCGATCAAAAAATCGATTGATTAATAAACGATAATAATTTTCAGGTTCCCGATCAAAACCCGCCGTTAGTATAAGATCAATATAACTCTGGCGGTAGTATTTGAATAGACCAAGAAACATCGCGGTGTCCACTCCGCGCTCCCGGTGCTTTTGTACTTGCTGAATACCGTAAGAGGCAATGGCATCCTGGGTATAATCAGTGTCTGGATTTAGCTCTAAATCCAAATCATTGTCCTGCAACACTGCTAATATTCGCTCGGACAAATCGGCAATTGACTTACGCCAAGCTTCCCTTAATGTAGATGTATACTTCACATAATTATGCTTGATGGCGTAATTGAGAACCTGGTTTATCAGCCATTCTTCATTATTTTTGATAAGTATAAATAATTCATTCATATACAATCTCCCAATATCCACCACCGGCGGCCGCAATATATTAGAGGCTTAGCTTACACCAAACCTTTTAGACACCGACAAAACCTAAATTTCCCTTGATGCTACCTTACTGCATACATCTTATGTTTGGATATTGTTATTTAATGTAATATTTCAACAAATATAGTGTTAATCCTTTAATCTTTGATAATTATTTCCTCCTTTGGTGGTATTGTCCATCTACTGAACCTAGCCACAAATAAACATAGCCAAGAAATAAATTAATATTTCCTGGCTGGCCAACACATCTTATACTATTTTGCATTTTCAGCATTTAACCACTTGTTGTAGATATCTGCATACTCACCGCTTTCCTTTATTTCTTTAAGCCCTTGGTTAAGCTTTGTCAGCAATTCAGTATCGTGAAGGCGAGCGGCAATTCCTAAACTCTCGGTAGTTAATCTTTCTCCTAGTACCTCAAGATTATTTTCTGTTAAATTAATTTTATTGATTTGAAAAACATCATTTTCAATAAAGGCATCCACTTGGTTACTTTTTAAAGCTGCCAACGCCTCATTTACCGTACCAAACGAGCGTAAATGGCCATCTAATTCTTGTTCCGCAATGGACTGGGCAAGTGTACCGCCTATAACAGCAACTGTTTTTCCTGCCAACTGGGTTACACCCTGAATAGTATCGTTGTTAGAATTTACAACAATACATAGACCGGATTCAAAATACGGTTCAGTAAAATTCATTACCTTTTCACGGTGCTCAGTGATGGTCATGGCCGAAATAATGACATCTATGGTGTTATTTCGTAATGACGGCACTAGCTGGTCAAAAGAAATGTTTTTAATTTCTATGTTAAGGTCAGCTTCTTTAGCTATGGCATTGATTAAATCAATATCAAATCCAACATATTCCCCGGTATCTTCATCAATAAATTCAAAGGGTGGGTAAGATATATCCGAACCGACCACTATCCGCGGTTTGTAATTTAGATAAAGTAACAAGTCCCCAGATTCTTCCTTCGTTACAACATCATAATTGATGGTGTCTGTGATTAACGAAAACGGTATCATTGTATTGCCGTTAATAACATCAATGATGGTATTTAATTGAATCTCTTCGCCATTTACAATGGCCTTTGCCTCGCCGATGGGTAATATAATATGCAATCCGTCTTGTTGTGCATTGGCAGTATCATCAGCATTGCTGTACCAAACCTCTGCACCCATTGCTGCAAATACCGGCCTGAAAGGAACCATTATATTGCCGCGTTGGTCAACCTTTGGTTGTCCGTCAAAATGAACCGGTTGTTCATTGACAAACACACTGACGTCCGCTTGAGCGACGGCTGGGGTTAGCAAAATAACCAAACTAAGCACAGTCATTATTAGCACCAGTTTTAATTTCAATGCCGTCACCTCTTTCTGCATCGATATAATCCATTGCATTAACTGTTTCAACCTCCTTTAGGACAGCTTTAAAAGCTTCAGTTGTAGTTATCTAAATCCTTTATTAACAATACTATTTTCAGTTTCCAAATCCTTCTTTTTCTTGGGTTTCCTTACCTGCAATCTTGACAGCACCACTACTATGCAATACAATATAGCCAGTATATTGTATTGTATAGTAGTGGCGAAAGAGGTGGCGTTATTGATACCGTCACAAATGTTAAAGGGAATATTAGAGGGCTGTATACTAAAAATAATCAGCGAAAAAGAGACTTATGGTTATGAGATCTCCCAACAATTGCAGAAATATGGTTTTAGTGACATTGCCGAGGGTACCATTTATCCCCTTTTGCTTAGACTGGAAAAAAACCAATTTATTACTGCACAATATCGTCAGTCTTCTCTAGGGCCTAAGCGTAAATATTTTTCCATTACCTCCAAAGGGAAACAGGACTTAGAAGCTTTTTGGGCCAGCTGGCAACAACTGCAAACTGCGGTAAATCAATTGTTTAATAATGGGGTGGAAACTAATGCGCAACCAAACCAAGTTGTTAAATCGAAGTAATAATGAATTGGATAAACAGTTAAACGATGAAAACAGCAAAGTAATGACAGATATGGTCTGCTACCTGCGGGTGGCCAACATATCGGAATACCAGCAAGAAATGATTCGGCAGGATTTATTAGAAATGGTTTTGTCCGCCCAGGCACGGGGAGACGATATCAAGACAGTTATCGGTAAGGATTATAAATCATTTTGCGATGAGGTGATTGCAAGTCTTCCTCAAAAAAGTATTAAAGAACAGGTCTTAGATTATCTGGATATCTTTCTGTTATGCACAGCCATTCTTGCAACAATAAATGTAGTATTTTCAAAAACCACCATTGATTTATTACGCAACTTACTTACCGATCAGCCTTTGAATTTCCAAATGCCTGTCACAATCGGTAGTTTGCTGTCCTACTGCATTATTCTAATGGTCGCCATTGCCATTGTTAATTTCATTGGCAAAACAGCTTTTAAACCAGAAAAAGAACATCCACAAAATAAGCTTAAAAGGTTTATGCTTGGTGGATTTATCGGCAGCGGGGTAATGACCATTTTTTTATTAATTGCCTGGTTTGGAAAACAAACGCTCTTTACAGTTAATATTTTTGTTGCCTCTGCATTCATTTTGTTGCTATATGTTGGCCATATATTGCTGCAAAATATCACCAATCCGTAAGCAATGGGAAGACAGGGGACCTGTCCCTTTGTCTTCTCGAGATATGACGCTAACTTTAGCGCCGAAAACTGTTGGTCAGGGCAACTGGATTGGCACAGGTCATGGCTTCGGACATCACACATACGCCCTTTGCCCCAGTCTTTATTATATTCGCCACTTTATCTTGGGTAATGCCGCCAATGGCATATACCGGGATGCTAACTGCATCACAGACCGCTCTAAGAAAGGAAAGCCCTCTGGGTGGCATACCTTTTTTGCAGTGGGTGGCAAAGATATGTCCCGCCACTAAATAGCTAGCACCTAATTTTTCTGCTTCCTTAGCTTCCTCCACCGAATGAACAGAGGCGCCAACAACAAATTCAGCCAGTTTATTTTGATATTGTCTTAGGTCAGACATTGACAAATGAACATTGGTCAGCTCAAGTTGGGCGGCAACGGTAACGTTTTGATTGATAATCAGGGTTACCCGGTGCAAGTCACAAATTTGTTTTACTTCAGTGGCCAAGGCCTGATATTCCGTTAAGCTTAAATCCTTTTCCCTTAGCATTATGGCCTTGGGATGGCCTTGGGCCAGTAGATTAAGCCGATTTAAAAAATCTTCGGGGCAAAGTTTTCGATTAGTAACGCAAATTAACATCGACTGCTCCTAAACCCTTATATAATCTGTATAAACCGGTTGCAACCCTCTACTAACAATCATTTGGTGAACTTCGGCTACACTGCGGGGATCAGAAATTTCAAATTGTTCGTCTCCCTTTTCCTCTTCATTGTGTCCGCCAACACCAACACTGACACCGGCAGAGATTTTGGTTGCTGCCATGCCGATTACGTGATCACGAAAACCAGCCCGCTCTCTGGTGGAAATGGTAATACCGGCAAAGGGCATAAACAAGCGGTAAGCCAGCATCACCTGTAACAGTTGGGTTTCATGGACATCATTCGGATTATTTTCCACGTTATTGATATAGGGTCTTAACCTTGGAGTAGAAAACGAAATTTCCGCATGGGGATATTTTTGTTGAATAAAAAAGGCATGCAAGCCGGCAGCAAAGGCATCCTTTCGGAAGTCATCCAATCCCAGCAGCGCTCCAAAAGCAACCCCCCGCACGCCACCAAGCAAAGCCCGTTCTTGGGCATTAAACCGATAGGGGTAAATTCTTTTTGGTCCCCTTAAATGCACTTGTTCATATTTATCGGTGTTATAGGTTTCCTGGTAAACAGAAACAAAATCTGCACCACAATCCTTTAAAATGGCATATTCATCAATATTTAACGGATAGATTTCAATGCCCACGGTGGAAAAGTATTTATTGGCCAATTTAACTGCCTGACCAATATATTCTAGATCGGAACGAATGCGAGATTCTCCGGTTAAAATTAAAATTTCTTTCAAACCTGTTGCCGAAATGGCTTGCAGCTCGTCTTCAATTTCCGCAAATGAAAGGGCACCACGTTTTATTTTATTTTGGCAGTTAAAACCGCAATAAACACAATGGTTTTCACAATAGTTAGCGATATACAAAGGAGTAAACAGGTAAACAGAATTGCCAAAGTGTTTTTGCGTTTCGCTGGTGGCTTTACGGGCCATGGCTTCCAAATATGGCAAGGCAGCTGGCGATAGTATGGCTGCGTAATCTTCTATAGTTAGATGATCTTTAGTCAATGCTCTTTTGACATCATCACTATTATATTGCTGGTAATCATACTTTTTTACTAACGCCAATACCTTGTCCATAATGTCCGTGTCTACCACATCCATACCGGGTAAGTATTCCATGTGATTTATTTTGTTCATCATTAATCCTCCAAAAAACCAGTTAAAGGGCTGGATGCCTCGGCTTGAAAATTTAACGCTCGTCCCAGTCCGGCTAAATAGGCTGCCCGACCGGCTTCAATGGCTTGTTTAAAGGCCTTGGCCATTAAAGCCACATCATTGGCGGTGGCAATGGCTGTATTACACATCACCGCATCAACACCCATTTCCATGGCTTCACAGGCTTGGGATGGACGACCGATACCGGCATCCACTATGATGGGTAAATCTATTTCATCCACTAAAATTTTAATAAAATCTTTAGTGCACAACCCCTTATTGCTGCCTATGGGAGCCCCTAAGGGCATTATTGTAGCGGCACCGGCATCTACCAATGATCTGGCCACATTTAAATCCGGATACATATAGGGCATGACAATAAATCCTTCCTTGGCTAGGATTTCTGTGGCTTTGATGGTTTCATAGTTATCGGGCAATAAATATTTAGTGTCGCGAATTACTTCCAGTTTTATAAAATCGCCGCAGCCAATCTCTCTGGCCAAGCGGGCAATTCTCACTGCTTCTTCGGCATTTCTGGCACCGGAGGTGTTGGGCAATAAGGTAATGCCTTTGGGGATGTAATCCAAGATATTTTCTTGACCCCCTAAATTGGCCCGCCGCAAGGCCAGGGTCACCATTTCAGCGCCGCCTTTTTCAATCACTGCTTTGATAAAGTTGAGCGAGAATTTACCTGACCCCAGGATAAATCTGGATTGAAACTCATGTCCGCCAATAATTAATTTGTCACTCATTTTTTGCACCCTTTCTTATACCTCTTCAATTCCGATTAATAATCGCAGCACCATGTTTGCCTGATGGCCAGCACAAATTTGTACTCTGGGTGCCATCAAGCCGTTACCTACTCTGGCTGCACTTTCCTTATCTCCACACACATATAAACGCTTCATTGGTCTGGCTGTCTTAATTAAATTAGCACTGTCATAACCAGCCATGCCGGATGCAGACACTATTTTAATATCGTTAAGCTTAGTTAAGGCCTCGTTCACCAACGTTGACTTAGCCTCAGGTTTATCAAAGGCTTCGCAAATAATGTCATAACCCTGGAAAAGTTCTACAATATTTTCTGCGGTCACTTTTACTTGCTGAGTTTCAATTTTAATAAAGGGATTAATATCCTCCAGTTGTTTTTTTAGGGCCAGCGTTTTGGGTAGACCTAGATGGCTGATACTGTAGTTTTGCCGATTTAAGTTACTTGGTTCCACAATGTCAAAATCCACCAGCAGTAACTGTCCCACACCAATTCTGGCCAACATCACGGCAATATTAGACCCCAGACCCCCTAAACCAGCAATGGCTACCTTGCCTGCTTTGAGCTTTTGATGTACTTTGGGTGTATGGCGAGCCATCATCATGCTCTCAAGTTCTTCTTGTTTAGGCATAGTGCCTTTGGGGATGATGGTTAAGATATCATTTTCTGTTAATGGACAGTCAG
The DNA here is from genome assembly GCA_036763105.1 of Peptococcaceae bacterium 1198_IL3148. Taxonomy (NCBI): domain Bacteria; kingdom Bacillati; phylum Bacillota; class Clostridia; order Eubacteriales; family Peptococcaceae; species Peptococcaceae bacterium 1198_IL3148. Next base: position 102,973 of record JBAIYS010000005.1, read on the forward strand.
CTTCAATTTGAAAACCATTTAAAATTACAATATCCGTTTCATTACCAATTTGCTTTCTCACTGCAAAGGCTGTCTCACTAACCAGCTCTAACTGTTTGCCATTAACTTCTAACTTCATAGATTAGCCCCCACCCACAAATTGCACAATTTCTAACGTATCTTCATCCCGTAGCAGCACATCCTTGTAGGTAGCTCTGGGAGTAATTTTGCCATTATGTTCCACGGCAATGGTGTTAATATCAAATCCTTGGGCTTCTAAAAACGCCAATAATGTTTGGCTTTGTTCTAGCAAAATAATGGTACCATTTACTTTCATTTGCTACCCTCCTTTAAATTCGGACAAAAAAAGCACAAAACAAGCAACACCCTTTCGGTGGTGTTCCCCATTTTGTGCTTCGCTTTATTATTTTTTTGCTAGTAATATATTATAATCTGCCACTAATTTAGTCAAGCCCAGTTGCTTTGTATCATCGGCGGCTTAGCAGTTGCTTAGCTTTATTTAGTTCTTTGGCTGTTGATAAAAACCTTTCATTTAGGCTGGCCTTTTCTTCTTCATCTAAAACTCCGTTTAGTTTACCGCCCAGAAAGGCCAATTCAATTTCCAGTTGTCTGACAGTATCGGTTAACTGTTGGTAGTCTGCACCAACTTTGGCTTTGGCCTGTTGTTCTTGCATTTTTGCTAAATAGTAATGATAATCACCGTCGTAGCGATGTAACCTTTGGTTATCTATCACCAGCACAGTATTGGCCAATCTTTGAATAAAGTAGCGGTCGTGGGATACAAACAGCATGCTGCCGCTAAAATCGGCCAGTACCGCTTCCACCTTTTCTTTGGATTGCATATCCATATAGTTTGTGGGTTCATCTAACACCAGCAAATTGGCACCGGATAAGATCAATTTGGCAAAGGCCACCCGACCCCTTTCCCCCATGCTGAGCTGATTTATCTTTTTAAAAACATCGTCTCCCCTAAAGAGCAAACAGGCCAAAAGTAGTCTGGCCTCGGCCACGGTTGGCCCTTGGGTTAAAGCCTCATCCAATACGGTGGCCCCGGGGTTGAGGTTATCCAGTTGTTGGGCAAAGTAGCCAATTTTTACCGAGGGGTTAATGGTGACATGACCACTGTAATGCTGGTCCAGCTGACAAATGATTTTCAGTAAAGTGGTCTTGCCCGCACCATTGGCACCGATGAGGGCAATTTTATCACCCCGCTTGATGTCGAAGGATATCTGTTGCAACACCGGTTTATCACCAAAGGATTTGCTGACGTTTTTTCCCTGGAGCAAATATTGGGGCAGTTTGTTGTGATTTATATTTTTGTTGATAATCTCAAAGGCCGGAGAAACCGCCTTTACCGGTTTATCCACTTTATTCTCTTCTAGCCGGGCCAGCTCCCGTTCCTTTGCTTTCAGGACATGGGCGTGTTTTTTGGCCTTGGAGCGATAAAAGTCGTTTTGCCCTGCCGCTTTATGGGCGCTGCTGTACCAATTTTTGCGCTGGTTAATTACTTCTTTCAGTTGTTGAATTTTCATTTGCTGCTTATTGTACTGGCGGGTGAGGCTATCTTCCTCAATTTCCTTTTGCATTCTGAAAGCAGAGTAATTGCCAGGGTAAACCCTTAACCCGTGGCCGGTCAATTCCCAAATTTGATTAACCACATTATCCAGAAAGTAGCGGTCGTGGGATATAACCAATAGGGGTTGGCTTAAACCCGTGACAAAGTCCTCCAACCACTGATAGCTGTTAATATCCAAATGGTTGGTGGGTTCATCAAGAATCAGTAAATCAAAGTCACTGACCATTGCCCGACAGAGGGCCAGCTTGGTTTTTTCACCACCACTTAAGGTGAGCGCTGGCTGTTGCCATTTTTCCTCGGCTAAATTAATCCGGTGCAGCGCCTTGGTTACGGTAGCTTTAACATCCTTGGTTGGTTTATGGCTGGCTGCCACCACCCGATAAATTTCCTGGTAAACTGTTACATCGGCGTCAAACACTGGGTACTGTTCAACATAAAGAATTTTACCATGGTCTGGCACACAACTGATTTTTCCCCCGTCGTACACCTCTCGCCTCGCTAAAACTGCGGCCAAGGTTGTTTTACCAATGCCGTTTGCCCCCACTAAACCAATTTTATCGGCGCTATTAATTTTGCCGCTGATATTCTTTAGCACCGTCTTTCCTTTATAGCTTTTGCTTATATTATCAAAATGTAGATTCATCATATCATCCCCTTATCATTAAAAAAGTTAAAGAAATGATAGTGTAAAAAACAAAAACTGCAGTAAACACCCAGGTGTTATACTGCAGTTGGTATACAATATTATAAAGCTACCTAAACAATAGCTTTAAAATTATCGTTTAATTTTCCTGTTAGTGTTTTTTAACTATCATTTCTAAAAAAGTACACACTACCCCTACGGCGGTGATGAACACTTTTTAGAAACTATTGAATTTTGTTTAGTTAAAAAACACTTTCTTCATTGGAATCCTCACTTTGTTTTAGTTTAAACTCAGTTTGATTTTACTAAACAACCGCTGTGCTGTCAACAAGTCCGGACTTGATATCTGGTTGATCTTACTGTTGACTAAGTATGGTTAATCACCTAAAATTTTTTGCAAAAAACTTTCTCTATTTTGTAAAAAATATTTTGTTATTTGATAATGGTCTGTCATCTCGTAATCTATCTCTTTAATGGTACCATTATCAAAACTAAAGATTGTGGCGTTGGGATAACCCATAAGGATTGGAGAGTGTGTAGCAATAATAAATTGACTATCACCGGACAAAACCAGCTTGTGTAAGATTCTTAGAAAAGCCAGTTGTCGTTGAGGTGATAATGCAGCCTCTGGTTCGTCCAATAAATAAATTGCTTTGCCCTTAAACCGATTGGCAAAGAGCGCTAAAAAAGATTCTCCATGGGATTGTTGATGTAAGGAACGTCCACCATAAGCATCATAGTATCCCACTGTATCAATATGAGAAGCAAAATTATAAAAAGTCTCCGCCCGTAGAAAAAAGCCCTTCGTCAATTTAGGCAACCACGAAAGTCTAACATATTCACCAAGGGCTGATTCAGCGGCATGGACATCATAATAGTTATTCCGTCCCCCACCAGCTGTATTAAACCCGCATCGATCAGCAATTGCTTCTAACAGTGTGGATTTGCCTGTGCCATTTTCGCCAACAAAAAAGGTCACTTGATTATTAAATTCTAATTGATGAAGATTTTTAATTGCAGGAATCGAAAAAGGATATTTATTAAAAGATGGAATTTGTTCATGCTGCAGTTCAATTTTCTTTAACATACTATCACCTACAGTTGCTATAGATTATATATGAACCAACAACTTGTTGGGAAGGGGTATAATTTAAAATCAGAAAGCGTAACCACATTTACTAGAGGTTACGCTTTCCTTTAGTACTATCTGCGCTTATTCTTTTCTTTTAAAAATTTTCTTGCCTGTTTCATACCACCCATACCGGCAAACATTCTGTTAATTTTTTCATGCTCAACTTGACGTGAGTTCAGTTCTTGGTATTTCATCTCAGTCTGCAGCTTATTATAACTATTCAGCCGATCAACAGCGAGAATACCCTTTGCAATTGCTTCTCTAACTGCACAGCCTGGCTCATTTTGATGTGTGCAGTCGTTAAAGCGACAGTTTTGCGCCAGGTCATCGATATCAGCAAAGGATTTAGATAGATTAGCACTTTCTATTTGCAATTCACGCATCCCCGGAGTGTCGATGATGACACCCCCCTGTGGCAGTACAATTAGCTGTCTGTGGGTGGTGGTATGCCTGCCTTTATCGTCCGCCCCGATTTCGTTGGTGGCAAGTATTTCTTCACCCAGCAGGCAGTTGATCAGCGTAGATTTGCCGACACCAGAGGAACCAATGAATACAGCGGTTTTACCTTTACCAATATATTGGGATAAAGTTTTATATCCATCAGCGCCTTTGCAGCTGGTAACCAGTACATCTACCCCAATGGCTACATCCTGCACCTGTGAAAGTTTAACTGGTATATCATTACAAAGGTCTGATTTTGTCAGCACCACCACCGGGGTGGCCATACTGTCCCAAGCAATGGCCAGGTATCTTTCTAATCGACGCAGATTAAAGTTGTTATTTAACGACATGCAAATAAAAACAATATCAATGTTGGCGGCCACTACTTGTTTTTGATGGGATGTACCCGCTGCCTTCCGTACAAAAGCGCTTTTGCGATGCAAAATATGATGAATAATGGCATTGCCACCACTGTCATCCCGGCGGTCCACCATCACCCAGTCACCAACCACGGGGTAATCTGAGTTGTCCCTGGCAATATAGCCCAGTTTGCCCGAAATCTCAGCTTGGATTTCGCCGATTTCTGTAACCACTTTGTATAAATCTTTGTGCTGTACCGCCACTCTACCCAGATATAATCCCTCATACATAGTGGCCTGTTGTTCAAAGCGGTCAGTCAGTGCTACCCGATATAAATTAGCCTTTGTCATTCTTGCCTTAACCTCCCATATATTTGTGGTTTAACTGGTGGGGAGGTCGGAGAGTCTGCTTACTCTGCAGCTACCTCCCCGCAAGATACCGACTCAGCTTTATATGTTTTAAACATAAATTTCAACTCCTTTCATTTTTCTTAGTATAACAGGTCATATTCACTAATAACAAGTGCAGTAAAAAAATCCAGACACCACAAAGGGTGTCTTCAACAGGGCTATTCATTTAATTAATTTAATTAATCCATTTCCACTCTTACTGCATTTGTATAACCCATAATGGCATGCCGGTGTCCGTCGTCATAGGTTGTAACAAAATCACCATAATGGTTGTGGTAACCGCCCGGCAAATTAACAGCCAAACTGGTGGTTGCTCTGTAGCGGTGATAATGTCCGTCTTGGTAAGTGGTTCCACCAACTATTTCGTGATAATGACTATCTCCGTACGGTATCGCAGGTCCTGTGATACCAGGATAAATATGACAGTGTCCATCGTTACAGCTGGTAACGCAGGTATGATCGTGAACATGGCTGTCATTATTGTTGTTATTGTAGTTATTGTTATTATTATTAACCATTTTCCAATACCCCCACAATTTGGTTTTAGTTACTTTATGAAGGGCATAGAAAAAAGGTTACAACTTTTCTAGTTAAAATCAATGTCTATCCGCTTTTTATCTTTCACCATCTTGGGCATTCTTACTTCCAATACTCCATTTCTGTAAGATGCCTTAACCCCCTCATGCTCCACCGGGCTTGGCAACGAAATGGACCTTTGAATATGACCTACATAACGCTCTTTTCTGTGCATATTTTCTTCTTTAACTTCACTGGTTCTGCTGATAGAGGCACTAATACTTAGTAGATTATTGTCAATAACATCAATGTCGATATCCTCTTTCTTTTCCAATCCTGGAATATCACAGGTGGCCACCACTTCGGTATCGGTTTCATGTACATCCACTCTAATACTACTATTTTCAAAGGCTGAAGGGAAATCCGACAGCAATCGGTCAAACTCCCTTCTGATATTACTTAAATGCCTAAGCGGTTCATAGGGTACCAGTGCCATTTCTCTTACCTCCTTGTTTTTTAATCAAGGATATTATTTCTAAATGAGATAAATATTATTCAAAGCAGTGGCCGCTGTTTATTATGTTTGCAGATGCTATAACAACACACAGACCCCCAATGCCTCATGTTTAACGCATAGCGTTATTCATTGTTAAAGGTTAGCTGAATTTGTTATAATACTGAATAAAAAGGAGTTTGCATACATGTCAAAAATTACCCCATTTTTAATGTTTAAAGGAAACGCCGAAGAAGCAATGAACTATTACATTTCTTTAATTGATGACTCAGAAATAACCAGCATTACTCGCTATGGTGCCCACGATGTGGGAGATGAGGGGACTGTTATGCAGGCTACCTTTTCCTTAAATGGTCAACAGTTTATGTGTATAGATAGTAATGTGGAACATGCCTTTACATTTACACCTTCCTTTTCTATGTACTATACCTGTGATAGCGAAGAAGAAATTAACCGACTTTATGAGGAATTGTCTAAAGCCGGAGGCGTACTGATGGAATTAGGCGAATATCATTTCAGCAAGAAGTTTGCTTGGGTGGTGGACAAATTTGGTATTTCTTGGCAGCTCAATCTGCCAAAATAAAAGACAGTAAATCTTAAATAAAGTCAAGACCTAGTGTGCTTTGCTTAACACTAGGTCTTGACCTTATTGCCTATTCCCCCACTATTTTATTGATTTTATCGATATACAAATCCGTTAACTCTTCAGCTATTTCCATGCTGCTACCTTCGCAGTAAACTCGGCAAATTGGCTCTTCGGGGTCCGGCAACACCAGTGCCCAGCCATCGGGATGAAAGACCTTAACACCATCCAACAATTCTAGCCGACCGGGCTTTTGTTCTATTAGTTTGCGGATCACCTTCCCCTTGGCCTCCCAGGATACCTTAACCTGCTTTTTGTTGACGAAGAAGGTGGGAATCTCCTTTACCAGCGTTGACAGAGTAAGTTTTTCTTTTGCACAGTATTCCAGCACTTTGGTCAAACCCGCCAGGGCATCAAAGTTGAGCAAAAACTGTGATAGGTTTTGGCCCCGCTGATCATCTTGGATGATCACCTGTTCAATAAAATCTTGTATGGCTGTTTTGGTGCGCACCACTGTGCTGTTGTAACGCTGGGCCAAATCCTCGATGGCCATCGGTGCGGTCACCGGCACCACCACTGGGCCGCCCCGTTCCTTTAAAACAACCAAAGCCAGCAATGCGGTCAACATATCCTCTTGGATTGCCTGACCCAGCTCATCAACTAAAATCATGTTATCGCCGTTGGGGTCGATAATGGCACCGGCATCGGCCTGCTTGTCAATTACCGCCTGGCCCAATTTGGGCAGTAGGCTTTGGTATGTCTGCCAACTGGCGGGTTGCTTGGCATCAGCATGTTCAGCAATATTTTCTACAATCAGATTAGCGTTCAATGCCAACCGGGAAACGTAGGGTTCAAAATTTTTGTAGTCGTAAGCCATCACCACCCGATAGGCTGCTCCGCGCAATGCCCTAATATCCAAATTATCAGTTAGGCTTTCAATGTAGGCTTCGGCCACACCGGGCACCAACGCGGTGGACAATATATTGGTATAATCTGCCCGGCAGTAATCGCCCTTGGTCAATTTGTTCTCAATTTTACGTTCTTCATTGCGATTCAAATTGCCCCCCCGGGAATTAATAAACACCAGCGTCACTTTATCTGGTCTCCAGGGGGATACTTTAACATGCACCCCGGCATCACAATTCAGTTTTCGCGCCGCATAGCGATGAATGGGTGTAATTACCGACCCAATATCCTGTACTTGAATCCCCATGGACTGCAAACCAGCGCCTAAAGACTGTTTTATCATTCGGCACACCGGATAACTGTCACTAGATAAAGTTACATTGGCATTGGAGCCCAGCATAGAGCCCAACGCACTGCCAATGCGGGAGGCAAATTCCGGGTTGATTTCAATATTGGCTAAACCAGTGATGCCATCAATGCCAAAAATATTTTTAGGCGTGTTGGTGCCCCAAACAACATTTCTGTGCACCGTGGCCCCTGCCTCCACCAGCTTATTAGGCCATAATTTTACATCGGGCTTAATCAAGCCCCGCTCTTTAATGGTGGAGTCGTCCCCCACAACAGACCCTTCATAAACCGCGGCATTGGCATACACTTTAACGCCATTGCCCAATACCGCTCCTCTAATAGAACTATTTGGCCCCAAATAAACCCCATTACATAAAACACTTCTTTTAACAGAAACACCCGTCTCCAAAATACATCCTTCCCCCAGGATGCTATAGGGTTCAATTCTGGCGTGGGGGCCAATTTGACAACCATCCCCAATTAATACCGGCCCCTTTATGTTGGCCGAAGGATCAATTGTTACCCTGTCACCAATCCATACCCCGGGGCTTACTTCTCGTCCGGGAATTGCTGTCAGCACCTGCTTATCCAGCACATCCAAGTGAGACTGCAGGTACTGTTGCAGATTGCCAATATCGCACCAGTAGCCGTCAAGTACCATGCCATACATTGGCCGGTTGTCCCTTAGCAACAGGGGAAACAAATCCTTACTAAAATCAAATTTTTCTCCCATTGAAAAATAATCTAAAACCTCAGGTTCTAAAATGTAAATACCGGTGTTGACGGTGTCGCTAAAAACTTCCCCCCAACTGGGTTTTTCTAAAAATTGACTAATTCTACCATCCTTTTCGGTAATTACTACACCATATTCCAATGGCATATTGACCTTTGCTAGCACCAAGGTGGCCACCGATTTATTTTGCCGGTGAAACTCCAACGCTTTAGTTAAATCAAAATCTGTCAGGGCATCACCACTGATCACGATAAAGGTTTCATCCAAAAAATTTCCAGCATTTTTGACACTGCCGGCGGTACCCAATGGCACCTCTTCTACAAAATAGCGCATGCTAACACCAAATTCAGAACCATTGCCAAAGTGATCACGGATAGAATCAGGAAGATATTGGAGAGTGACACCAATCTGATCAATATTGTGTTTTTTAAGAAGATTGACGATGTGCTCCATCATTGGCTTATTAACCACCGGCATCATTGGTTTGGGACGATTACAGGTCAGTGGTCTTAAACGGGAACCCTGACCACCGGCCATAATAATTCCTTTCATTAGGTTAACCCTCCTGTATCAATTGTTGCCCGGCTAAAACTTTTTCCATCATACCAGTGTGATTTAATAACCCTTGATACAACGCCAGTGTTTGTTTAGCAATGCTGCCCCAGTTATATTTAGCCATCACTTGCTGGTATGCTTGTTCTTTCATTCTTTTTGCCGATTCCGGATTCAGAAGTATATGTAAAATATTGTCTGCCAAAGAGTTTTCATTGCCCACATAGGCTTTCAAGCCATTGATGCCATGGTTAATGATTTCCCCTAAGCCACCAGTATCTGAAACCACCACCGGGGTTTGGGCTGCCATACCTTCCAGCGCCACAATGCCAAAGGGTTCATATAAACTGGGGAAAACCGCCACATCTGACAGTTGATAGAGGTTGTTGCGGGTATTATCATTAACATAGCCAGTAAAGTAAATGTGTTGCTCCACCCCCATTTTCTTTGCTTGACGTTTAAGGGCAATTTCATTTGGCCCTTTGCCAGCGATAATAAATTTAGTATTGGGATGATAGTGCAATATTTTGGGAATGGCATCAATTAATACCTGCACGCCCTTTTCCCTCACCAGCCTGCCCACATAAAAGACTATTTTTTCGTTGGCAGCGGCGTAATTTTCTCGGTTAACGTTAGTCTCTTTAACTGTAAAGTTTTCTACATCTACACCATTGGGGATGACAATTAACTTATCCTCAGGTACTTGAAACACATGCCGCAACTCGCCCCGCATATAATTACTACAAACAATAACCCGCCAAGCTTCATAGCAAAGCCACCATTCAATATCACTAATGTGGCGCTGCAATTCATTATGCAACCCGTTGTTGCGTCCATATTCTGTGGCGTGAATGGTAGCAATTAGGGGAACGTTCAAAGCGTGTTTCAATGCCCGGGCGGCATAGGCCACCAACCAATCGTGGGCATGGATAATGTCAAAGGGTTTGGTCAGATCTTTAATTAACGATAAACACTTTTCCAAAATTGCCACGTTAAGTTGCATTACCCAGGTAATAAAGTCCGGTGACGATACTTGGTAGGGAATTACCCGATAAACATGAACACCGTCAACAAGTTGGTAATCCGGCACCCCTGGGGAACCAATGGTAATTAGATGAATTTCTGCCTGCTGTTGGGCCATTGCCTTTGTCAGGTCATATACATGCTGGGCCAGCCCGCCCACACTTTTAGGCGGGTATTCCCAAGACAACATTAAAATACGCATCCCTCAACCTCCTGCCGTCATTCTTCTCTATTATTTTCTAGATACAGCAAATTATTCAAAAATAAAAAAGGGGGTGCTACCCCCAAAATATATGCAAGCTTGCTATCCGTTATGAACTTCAAAACTCCAATTCAAACCATTATTGTTATCCCAATTATTAGCTGGGTCGTGGAAACAGAAGTTCATTCTGGTGCCAACCTCTGGCACTCTGATGGTCTTGACAAAACCATAGCCGGTTTTAGCCATTTTCACATCTTGCACTGCATTCCATTTGGTTGAATCACCATAACCATAATGCAAATACATATCCTTGGCACCACTGTTAGCTAACAACCCATTATACAAAACACATATTTCTTCACCGGCAGTGATCGGTGTGGGATCAACAACAACTCCGCCAGGATAATCCGCGTCGTGCATATCCTTTAACCTAAATGCACCCATTGAGTGATCGCCAAAATTGGTGCGACTGGCCATATGCAGCACCTCCAAGATATTTTTTCAAATTTAGTATTGACCGTCCCAGTCTTTTTATCACAGGAAAATAAAAGTTATAGTTGCTTATTGTAACACCCATGGAAAGCAAGCCATATAATGTAAAAGCATTAGAATTTTATGAAGGAGGTTTTTTTTGTGGAGCGTGATCATGACGACAAAAAAAGGAAATGTGAATTCGATGAATTGAGCGAACAGCTTCATAAACAAATAGAACTACTAAAAAAATTGGTCAATTATTTAAACGCAATACTGGATGACAAACTGGACTGTGGATTACCTAAAATAAATAAAAGCCTTCGCGAGCTCGATCACAAAATGAACTATGTGCTTAGCAAAAAATCACAATTCGGGCTATACGAAATCAAAAAAGGCATTCACGAACTGGAAAAGCTAATTAAATCAGAATTCGGCAAAATAGACAGAATAAAATTTTTACTAACGGACAAAGACTTTGGCCTGAAAGAAATTAAAAAAGAAATCAAAGATATTGAAGATGCCATTAACGACCCGAAATTTGGCCTGAAAGAAATCAAAAAAGAAATTAAAGACATTGAAGAGGACATTAAAAAAGTACGCTTCCCTAAACTAGGTATATCTGAGATCCTTTTAAACCCCACCTTTGGCCTGCCGGAAATTAAAAGAGAAGTGGCCGGTATTGAGGACATTGTGCTTAGCCCCACTGTTGGTTTAAGTGAAATCAAAAAGGAAATTAAAGAGATCGAAGATATCGTTAAGCACCGTAAGTTTGGCTTAGAAGAAATCAAAAAAGAGGTACAGGATATTCAAGACAAGGTTAACGATAAAAAGTTTGGACTAAAAGAAATCAAGTGTGAAGTTTTTGACATTGAATGTAAGTTAGATAACCCCGAGTTTGGATTGAAGGAGATTAAAAAAGAAATTAAAGAAATCGAACGTAAGCTGGATTGGATCATTGACGATATGAAAAAACATCATAAGGACTTCAAAGACTTTAAGGATCACAAAGAACATAAGGACCATAAAAAGAAGGACAAAGATCATCACTGCGGTTGTTAACAAAGCGCCCACATGATGAAACAGGAGGAGATCTTTTATGAGATACGATGGTGGGCCGCCCTGGGCAGATGAGTATCGAGACTGTTATCACGACCTACAAATTCTTAAAAAAATAGCTGTTTTACTGGATAAAATCCTTGATGAAAAGTATTGTCACGGCCTTCCCAACATAGCCAGAGATGTTAAAAAGCTAGAACTTAAATTCAATTATCTGCTTGATAAAAAATCTAAATATGGCCTCTACCAAATTAAACATGAGCTGAAGCGGGAAATTATTCAGTGTGCCAAAAACATGAAAAACTTTGTAGATAAAATTGAAAATATTGAAGATGTTGTCAAACATTCAGCCATGGTAGTTAATGAAATTAAAAAAGATGTGCGCAGAATTGAGGATGTGGTCACTGACCCGAAATTTGGTGATACCGTAAAAAATTCAGCACTGATACTAAATGACATTAAAAAAGATGTAAAGAAAGTTGAGAAGATAGTTGCTGACCCCAAATTTGAGGATATGGTCAAACACGCATCGATGGTATTAGGGGACATTAAAAAAGAAATTAAAAAAGTGGAAGAGCTGGAGGATACTTCAAAAAACGCTGCGCTATTATTAACTGACATTAAAAAAGATGTAAAGAAAGTAGAAAAGATAGTTGCTGACCCCAAATTTGAAGATATTGTCAAACACGCATCCATGGTATTAGGGGACATTAAAAAAGAAATTAAAAAGGTAGAAGAACTGGAAGATACCTCAAAAAACTCAGTGCTGTTATTAAACGACATTAAAAAAGATGTGCAGAGAATTGAAGAAATTGTAGCGGACCCTAAATTTGAAGATATTGTCAAGCACTCATCCATGGTATTGGGCGAAATTAAAAAAGAAATTAAAAAAGTAGAAGAACTGGAAGATACCTCAAAAAACTCAGTGCTGTTATTAAACGACATTAAAAAAGATGTGCAGAGAATTGAAGAAATTGTAGCAGACCCTAAATTTGAAGATATTGTCAAGCACTCATCCATGGTATTGGGCGAAATTAAAAAAGAAATTAAAAAAGTGGAAGAACTGGAAGATACCTCAAAAAACTCGGCTCTGTTATTAAATGAGCTTAAGAAAGATATAGAAAGAATTGAAGAGATAATTGCTAACTCTAAATTTGAGGATATGGTCAAACATTCTTCTATGGTGTTGGGGGACATAAACAAAGAAATTGGCAAAGTTGAGGACATCATTACCAATCCTGAATATGGTCTCAAGGGGATTAGGGAGCAACTGGATAACCATGCAGTGCGCGATAATATATTAACCACTGGACCATTATTTGTGGACTTCAACGGTCTGTCGGTGACCACAGTGCATTTAAAAGCGCTTAACTATAGTAATCGCCCCCAGAGTGTAACATTTATTATTCACAAGTTAGACGATAACTGTCCGTTCACCGGCGGTGACAGAGAAGTAATGCTAGCTGATATTCCACCCTCTTGCGCCCGATTTGCCGAAATACCTTTAGAAGAATCTGTACAGAATCTGGAAATTAAAGCAGTGTTGAGCGACGCCACCAACCTATTTGTCTACGCCGCCATACTTGATGCTTCCAACCCAGCGGGCAGTTTTGTGCAAAAGGATATTTTGCACTCAGAGTGGTCCCCGATCAGAGTGAAACCCCACTGCCATGATAATTTAGACATTCAATCGGCACCTTTGGAATTAAATTCCATATAATATCTAGAAATATAAAATTCAGGGGGTTGAAACATGCTAAACTTGACCAGAAGATTGGTGGACCAATTAGACCTAAGCGACTATCAAGACCAGCTAGTATCGGTTATCTACAGTTGTGGTGATGCGGTAATTAAAGCCACCGGAGTACTAAACCTTACCGGTGTGGATTTTATTGAGCTGGTGGAACGCAACCCAGAATCACTCGTCAGGGTACAAATTTTACTGCCTGACGTCGAAGAACAAAGACACCATCGGGTATTAATACCGCTGAGAGCAATTTGTAGTATAGCAGCATAATATGCAGTAAAAGCCGGCACCCCAGTGGCCGGCTTTTGATATTATTAATTTCCTACATATTCACTAAGCTGCTGGCAATTACATATAGTGTGATATGAAACTGTATGGGGGGATAATGTGATTTCATTGTGCATGATTGTCAAAAATGAAGCCCACTGCTTGGTTCGGTGTTTGCAAAGTGCCCAGGGCTGTGTGGACGAAATTATTGTTGTGGACACCGGGTCCAGTGACGATACCGTAAAAATTGCCAAACAATTTGGCGCTAAGGTTTTTTATTATCAGTGGCAGGATGACTTTGGGGCAGCCCGCAATTTCAGCCTTGACCAAGCCAGCGGCCACTGGATTATTTACCTAGATGCCGATGAAGAGCTGGCATATGGCTGTTGCCAGCATTTGAAAGCGCTGACTGAAGTGGATGACGCCGACGGTTATTATTTTACCATCAATAATTTTACCGACCAAGGTGAACCCATAAAACACATTAGCGTCAGGATGTTTAGAAACAAACCTCAGTATAGATTTAAAGGCAAATTGCATGAACAGATAACCGACGGAATGGTGCTCTACAACTCGGGCCTCACCATCAATCACTATGGCTACTTGGCCAGCACATGGGTAACCAAAAACAAAGCCCAGCGCAATTATCGCATTAATATACAAATGGTGGCTGCAGAGCCAGAAAATGCTTTTTACTTATATAACCTGGGTAACGCCTGTTGTAACTTAAACGACCTCACTGGGGCAGTAGATAACTACCGCCAGGCTTTACAACATCTAAATCTGAGCGACAATTATGCCCCCAGTGTCTTTATCGCCTATATATCCTGTCTGCTAAAACTAGGGCGAATAGAAGAAACACTCACATATATTGATCTTTGCCAAACACATTTCCCCCATTATGTAGATATTTATTTCTTAGCCGGAGAAGTATACCAGGCTCTGGGCATGATGACCGAAAGTGTTAATTGCTATGAGAAATGCTTGGCGTTGGGGGAAAACCCCGGTGGGAGGTATACTTCCCAAACCGGGGTGGGCAGTTTTCTACCCTGTTTCCGACTGGCAGAGATTTATCAATCCCAGGGAGAACTAAACAAAGCCATCGGTTGGCAATTGTGTGGCCTCAGAATAAAACCCGATCAGGCGCAATTATCGGTGTTGAAACAAATGCTCAGGGAAGTGGATAAACACCCCAGTACATGAAGGGAGATTGAAATGGCAAACTCCATTAGTCTTTGTATGATTGCCAAAGACGAAGCTCATATCATCGGCCGATGCCTTAACAGTGTTCAACCCTATGTTGATCAAATTGTAGTAGTGGATACCGGTTCCACAGATAACACTATTCAAATAGCTAAACAGTTGGGGGCAGAAACATATCAATTTGCCTGGCAGCATGACTTTAGTCAAGCCAGAAATTATTCATTACAATTTGCCAGCGGAGATTGGATTTTGTTTTTGGACTGCGACGAAGAACTGGATGCTGACAGCGGCGCTGAATTAAGAAGGGTAATTTACGATGACAATTACGATGGTTATTGGTTAAACTTTGTTAATATCTATAATAACCGACCCAGCAATAACTTTTTATCCTTTCGGTTGTTTCGAAACAACCCTAAGTTCCGTTTTGAATGTCCCATCCATGAACAAATACTACCCTCGGTGATTAAACAGGCCACCGCCGAAAGAATTGGCCGGGCCAATGTTACAGTGTACCATTACGGCTATGAGAATAGTGAAGTGGAGGCTAAAAATAAATCCCAGAGAAATATTACGCTGTTGCAAAGGGCCCGTCAAGAGTATGGGGATGCAGGATTTATTAACTTTTATCTTGGTGTTGAATATCAGCGGATCGGTGACCACCAAAGGGCTTTAGAACATTACAGATTATCGCTTAACAAAAGCGGCACCGATGATCCTTACACTGCGGCAATGATTAGAAATATTGTACATTGTTACATGCACCTCAATCGCCAGCAGGATGGATTACAATTAATTGATGACTACTTAAAGGTTTATCCAGATTATACCGACCTGATCTATTTAAGGGGCGTTCTTTACTTCCAACTGGCTGATTATCAAAATGCCCTGACAACGCTGAATCAGTGTATTGCCATCGGCCCACCCCCCAAGCATTACTTGTCATTGGAGGGCATTGCCGATACCAAACCAAAAGATTTAATCCATCGGATTGTTAAATTGCTAATCGGGCAAGGAAAACATTTAATTGCCCAAGGATGCCATTCCCAAGGGTATGCCATGTTAGACAGCGCCTTGGAACAACTTGAAAAAACACCCAACAATGACCTATTTGTTGAGTTAATCACTGCCCTAGATTAAAACAGCCTTGCGTCGTAACGCAAGGCTGTTCTGTTTAATGTTGATTTAAAGGGCCATTCTTTTATCATCATCTGGGTGTGGGGGTGGTGGCATCATGCCCCAAAATGGCCTTACCGGTGGGTACCGGTGCTGCTGTGGCATACTGCGATATAGATTATCTTGCTGCAGTGGCTCCACTGGTTCCGGTGCAACTAATGTTGGTGCAACCGGTTCTGGTTTAGGCTCTGGAGCTGCGGCCGGCTTAATTTGCACCACCGGTTCGGTAATCGGAGTATAACTGGAATTATAGTTGTAACCAGAATTATAATCAGAGTTATCCTTTGACTTTTTACTACGACTTCTAACCAACGTCACCACACCGGCAGTAGCCAAACCAAAAACTAACACACCACCGCCAGCTAACAAAGCTGTGGCCAGCGTACTGAGGGACTTTTTCTCTACCCCTTGGGTTTTAGCCAGTACTTCATTATTGTGGTCAATTGAATTTAAAATTGTTTCTGCCCTTTCCAGCAACAAATCATCATCTAACACCAAATCCCAGTCTCGATCTTCGAACAAATCTGAAACATACTGATCTGCCATTACTTGTTCTTTTTTTTGAAACAACATTCTATCTAAGTGATCTGTTGTCTGTGCTATCTCTTTAAATTCAGCATCAATCAATTGTCTGTTGTCAATTGGTTTTGGTTCTACTTTTTTTCTATCCCCTTGATTTCTATACTCATGCCTATGTTCATGTTCTCTGTCTGATTGCCTAAAGGATTCTTGATTAGCATTTTTGGCCTTCACAGCATGATCGTCATCTTTGATTAACATATCCAGTAATTTTGATATGCCTTCCAGTGTTTCCCTGGCTTCAGCCATTTCTTTGCTGCGCTGTTCAGCCTTGGCTTTGGCCTGTTGTTGTAGTTCCTCTAAATCGTCATGTTCCTCTTGATAGTCATCTCGATTATCCTGATCTTCTTCACGCTCTTGATCCTCTAAATCTTCCAGACCTTCCAAATCATCCAGGTCTAGCTGATCCTCTGAGTCGTCAAAATCTAAGTTCACTAGATCCTCTGCAAATTGTTCCAAATCATCATCAAAATCTTCATCACCGATATCTTCTTCCAGTTCATAATCATCTAAGTCTTCTATTTCAACTGTCAAATCATTTTCTAGCTCCACTAGATCGTCAAATTCAAGTTCGCTACCGTCAGGATATGTGACAAACTCTGATTGGGTTTGCTCAAAGTTCTCTAATTCTAGGTCGTCTAGTTCCGCTGTGTCCTCTAATTGTTGATGGGAAAACCTGTTGTTTTCCGTCACGGCCATCTCCTCCAAACTGTTTCTGTTTTCCCGCCCTTATTGGGAAAAACAAAATCTCTGTTCTTACAGATTATTGCAGTAGAGACAAAAAAGTGACAGTTTAACAGTTTGGAAATAATGGTAATTAGCCTTTGCTACAGCATTTTAATGATGGCAGCTGCCATTTGACTGGTGGTGGCGTTACCGCCCAAATCGGCGGTGACATCAATCCCGGCTGTTAGCACCTTTTCCACCGCCAGAGCAATTTTATCTGCAGCTGCAGTTTCTCCCAAGTGTTGTAGCATTTGGATGCCCGACAATACTAAGGCCAGCGGATTGGCTTTATTTTGACCGGCGATATCCGGAGCACTGCCATGGACTGCTTCAAACACCGCATAGCGGTCACCAATATTGGCACCGGGAGCAACCCCCAGGCCACCCACCAGACCGGCACACAGATCAGACAAAATATCACCGTACAGGTTAGGCATCACCAACACATCATAATGCTGGGGGTTTTGTACCAACTTCATACTCATGGCATCGACGATTACCTCTTGGTACTTTATCTCAGGGTATTCAGCGGCTACCTTGCGGGCCGCCTGTAGAAATAAACCATCTGATAATTTCATTATATTGGCTTTATGTACCGCCGTTACCTTTTGTCGATGGTTTTTAACGGCATAGTCAAAAGCAAATTGGACAATCCGTTCCGAAGCTTCCCGGGTAATGATTTTAATGCTCTCGGCGGCGTTATCGCCCACCATATGTTCGATGCCCACATATAAATCTTCGGTGTTTTCCCTCACCACCACCAAATCAACGTTATCGTAACGGCTGGTGATGCCCGGCAATGATTTAACCGGTCTCAGGTTAGCATACAGGTTTAGTTCTTTGCGCAATGTTACATTAACACTGCGAAAACCGCCCCCCACCGGAGTGGTCACCGGCCCTTTGAGAGCAACTTTATTTTTGCGAATGGAATCCAACACATATTGGGGCAATGGGGTACCATGTAATTCAATTACTGCCGCCCCGGCCTCCACCACTTCCCAGTTGATATCAACTCCGGTGGCATCGATGATTTGCCGAACCGCCGCAGTAATTTCCGGTCCGATCCCGTCACCGGGAATCAGCGTCACATTGTGTGTCAAAGTAATCACTCCAAAGTTTTACAGGTTAAAATCGCCGTATTTTCTAAAATGAGCTGCCAAACCGCCGTCATTAAGAATTTTGATCATCACATCCGGCAGTGGTTTCGCTGCAATTTCAATTCCTTTAGTGAGGTTTTTAACCACCCCGGCGGTCAAATCCACTTCCAATTGATCGCCTTGGTCGATTAAATCGGTATCACATTCCACCACCGGCAAACCGGTATTGATGGCGTTGCGATAAAAAATGCGGGCAAAGGATTTAGCTAATACCGCTGCGATGTCAGCATTGATAATGGCCAGCGGCGCCTGTTCTCGAGAAGAACCACAGCCAAAATTGTTGCCAGCCACGATAAAGTCACCGGCAGTTACTTTGCAGTAAAAATCCGGATCTAAGTCTTCCATCACGTGTTTGGCCAATTCCTTCATATCCAGGGTTTTAAATTTATATTTACCAGAAATAATGTAATCGGTATTGATGTCGTCTTGGTTAAATTTATGCACGTTGCCTGTTAATTTCATGTTTTCACCTGCTTTTAATTCAATTTAGAGTAGTTCTCTGGGGTCGGTAATCTGACCATAAAGGGCAGATGCCGCCACTGTGGCCGGTGAACCTAAGTAGATGTGGGCATTACCATTACCCATTCGTCCTTTAAAGTTGCGGTTGGCGGTGGATATAACGTTCTCACCGTCTGATGGTACGCCGTTATGGGTGCCCACACAGGGACCACAACCGGGAGTTACCACCGCCGCACCGGCTCTGACTAAAGTTTGGATAATCCCCTCGGCCATGGCCTCTAAATAAATTTTCTTGGAAGCCGGGGCCACGATTAATCTGACATCGGGGTTAATGGTTTTGTCTTTAAGTATGGAGGCCGCTATGCGCAAATCCTCCAACCGACCATTGGTACAGGTGCCTATGACTGCTTGCTGGATAGGGGTACCTAACAGATTACTAATGCCGGTGACATTGTCCACTCGGTGGGGCATGGCAATCTGGGGCTCTAGGTTAGATACATCATATTCTTTAATGTCGGCATAGACAGCATCGGCATCGGCTGCAACCGGGGTAAATTCTTCATCGGTAAATTGCTTTAACCAAGCCAACGTCTTTTCATCGGCTTCCATCATACCGGCCTTAGCGCCCATTTCAATGGCCATGTTCGATATGGTCATACGGGCATCCACCGATAATGCTGATATGGCCTGGCCGGTGTACTCAGCCGCTTTATAGGTGGCACCATCGGCGGTAACATCCCCAATTAAGAACAAAATTAAGTCTTTGGCGTATACCCCTGCCGGCAGTGTACCATGGCAAACAAATTTAATGGTTTCCGGCACTTTAAACCACATCTTGCCAGAAACCAATCCGCCAGCTAAGTCCGTTGACCCCACTCCGGTGGAAAAGGCATTCAACGCCCCGTAGGTACAGGTGTGAGAATCAGCACCGATCACTAATTTCCCTGGGCCCACCTTGCCGCTTTCCGGCATCAGTTGGTGACAAACGCCCTCGCCAATGTCATAAAACTTAAATTTCTTTGCTTTAGCAAACTCACGCATCAGTTTGTGCAGCGCCGAAACCCCTTCGTTAGGGCTAGGGGAACTATGATCAATCACCATCGCCACCTTACTGGGGTCAAACACCTCTTTACCGTTCATATCATTAAAGGCTCGGATGGCCAGCGGTGATGTGCCGTCTTGGCCCATCACCAAATCTACATTTGCCACTACAATATCGCCAGCATGTGCAGTTTGACCACAGTGGCTGGATAGAATTTTTTCTATAATCGTCTGACCCATATTAATCCCTCTTTCCATGATGTCCGTGGGTTGGACCGAAATAGTCTTCATAAATATACATTAATTCTTTATCGAATAATGTTCGTTTTAGTGAAACCGCCGCCGCCCTTACTTTTGGCAATAATTGTTCGGATTCATGACGGCTTAATACAATGCCATATTCAGCAAATTTCGCCCTCAATGCCGCCGTTCCGGAGTGCTTGCCAACTACGATCTGCCGCTCCAAACCAACCTCTTCCGGCTGGAAGGCTTCGTATGTCTTAGGGTTCTTTAGTGCACCATCAGCATGGATGCCGGATTCATGGGAAAACATGTTGGAACCAACAATGGCTTTCCAAGCGGGCAACTCCCGGCCGGAGGCCCGGGAAACATAATCAGCAACCTCTACAAACATATCGGTTTTAAAACCAAGGTCGATTTTAAATAGGTGTTTCAAAGCCATGACCACTTCTTCTAAAGGCGAGTTACCAGCCCGTTCTCCCAGGCCTAATACCGTAACGCCCACATAGTCAGCCCCAGCTTTAACTCCGGCCAGTGCGTTGGCGGTGGCCATTCCAAAGTCGTCGTGGGTGTGCATTTCAATATCTATATCCACCGCTTGCCGAATTTTAGTGATGTTGTCAAAGGTGGTAAAGGGGTCCAGAATACCCACGGTATCACAATAGCGCAGCCGATCAGCTCCAGCCTCTTTGGCCACTTTGGCATATTGAATCAAAAAGTCGATATCGCTGCGGGAAGCATCTTCAGCATTGGCGGATACATATAAACCATTCTTCTTAGCAAATTCCACCGCCCGGGCCATGTTTTCCAATACCCATTCTCTACTTTTGTTTAGCTTATATTTCATGTGAATATCCGAAGTGGAGATGGAAATTGCCACCGCATCGACGCCACATTCCAGGGATGCTTCGATGTCTTTAATTACCGGACGGTTCCACCCCATAATGCTGGCCTTTAAACCAGATTTGCAGATGGCCTTGATTGCTTCCTGCTCATCCCCTTCCATAGTTGGAATACCAGCCTCAATTTGGTCCACACCCAGTTCATCCAAAAATCTAGCGATCCGGATCTTTTCGCGGTTAGCAAAAACCACACCGGCGGTTTGCTCTCCGTCTCGCAAGGTAGTATCCACTATATGTATCTTCCTTTGTTCCATCTTAAAAGCACCTCCTAAATTTTGTTGCATCGTCTATTAAATAATATAAAACATAAACTTGAACAACTTTAGATTGTATAATATCACAACCAACTAGTGATTTAAAGTAAACCAGCATTTTTATACTGTATACATTTATTTTTAGCCCTGAGCAACGTTTTATTTTAATTAGGTTTTTATTACCATATCTTTTCTTTCTTTTACTTCCTCTTGCACCTGTACAACTTTTTGTAATTAACATCTGTATAATTGTGCAACTATTTAACCAGTCAAATGTTTAAAAACCCAACTGCAAACAGCATTTGTAGGTATTTGATAAAAAATAAGCCTTCCATTAAAGGAAGGCTATTCTAACAAGGCTTTCACCCGCATCGGAGTATTACTCCATACTTCTTCACCAAAATCTTTTAGCAACCGTTCTTTTACTAATTCCTTTTGTTTTTTAGATAGTTCCGGCTGTTTATCACGCCGACCAATGGCCACAACTTTATCATTGTATTGATTTTGATCCACATCGTCCTGAGGTTGGTTGCGACGGGGAAAAGTCAACTCTTCATTGACTTTACCATTTTCATCAAAATAAACGTAATATAACCGCAACGAATCTAAATAGATCGGTGACTTGTTCTCATGTACATAGTTAATGTCCGCAACAATTGCTTTTTTGCCTGCTAAATCAGGGAACAAACGACCGTCCTGCAGCGCCGTTACTGCCACTCTTTTTACCTTACTTTCGGTCATCAAATATAAGCGTCTGTTAACTCTATTGCCCTTTTTGTTGGTGATGGTGCCAGTTATTTTGTGATCAATATTTTCGCCGGCCCTGCTGATCACCACCACATCTGTATCAGTAAGAATGGATAGTAGTCCTTCCCGGAGGTCAAAAATCACATCTCCCAGCAAAGGAATGACAAAACCGTCTTCAATTTTTCGTTTGTTAATGGTTATTGTACCCACCAGCGCCAATATTTCTATAAATCCATCACAGGCGTCACATTGGGATGCCGGAGCCTGACAATTTTCACAGGCTTCCACTTCGTCAAAGACAAAGTTGTCCAGCCTAAACACTTTGGAATTAGCTTCAGCATCACTTGATATATGCACCAGTTTGACGTTAAGCCCTTTCCACTCTCCCATCATTACGTTATAAAATATTTCCCTGGAAGCTGTAATCATGCTTTCCTCCGTAAATGTTCACAAATTATCTTTGCGATATATGATATGCTATTGCAACTTTTCTTTCAACAGTTTATTTACCAAACCTGGGTTTGCTTTGCCCTTGGTGGCTTTCATGGTTTGTCCCACCAAGAAACCAATGGCCGCGGTTTTACCATTGCGGTAATCCTCCACCGACTTGGGGTTATTGGCGATGATTTCTTCAATGATTTTGGTTAGCTCACCTTCGTCGGATATTTGTACCAATCCCTTTTCCTTAACAATGGTAGCCGGTTCTTTGCCGGTGGCCACCATTTCTTCTAACACTGTTTTAGCAATTTTACCACTGATGGTCCCTTGGTCAATTAGTTTTAACAGTTCAGCAAATTGTTTTGCTGTGATGGGACTATCGGTAAGTTCCTGCTGGTTAGCATTCAACAATCCGGACAGATCACCCATAATCCAGTTGCTAACCACTTTTGGCTGTGGAAAATAATCCAGCACTTCTTCAAAGAAATCAGACATTTCCTTGATGGCGGTAAGCACCGAAGCGTCGTATGCAGGCAGACTGTATTGCTCTACATAACGGGCCTTACGACTGTCCGGCAATTCCGGCAGGCCATCTCTAAGCTCTTTAACCCACTGTTCATCTATCACCACCGGCACCAAGTCCGGGTCTGGGAAGTAGCGATAATCCTGGGCCTCTTCTTTACTGCGCATTGAAATGGTAATGCCTTTTGCTTCATCCCAGGTGCGGGTTTCTTGCACAATTTTGCCCCCGTCTTCAAGTACTTCAATTTGCCGCTCAATTTCATATTCCACTGCCCTTTGTAAGGCTTTAAAGGAGTTCATATTCTTTATCTCTGTTTTAGTGCCTAGCTTAGTTGTGCCAACTGGCCTCACAGAGACGTTGGCATCACAACGCAGCGAACCTTCTTGCATTTTACAATCGGATACACCAGTATATTGTATTACAGACCGCAATTTTTCAACATAAGCCCTGGCTTCCTCAGCGGAACGCATGTCTGGCTCGGACACAATTTCCACCAAGGGCATGCCACCGCGGTTATAGTCCACCAGTGTATAAGGGCTAGCCATGATTGTGCCTTGGTGTACCAGCTTGCCTGCATCTTCTTCCATGTGCATATGGTGAATGCCAATGCGTTTGGTTTCTCCACCAACCTCAATATCTAAATACCCGCCTTTAGCTATTGGTAAGTCAAACTGAGATACCTGATAGTTTTTAGGCAAGTCAGGGTAATAATAGTTTTTACGATCAAACTTAGAATAAGAAGCGATCTCACAATTTAGGGCCAAACCTGCTTTGACAGCATATTCCACCACTTTTTTATTTAGAACCGGTAGTGTACCAGGTAGTCCCAAACAGACTGGACAAACATGGGTGTTGGGATCACCCCCAAATTCGGTGGAACAATTACAAAAAATCTTGGTGTTGGTTTTTAACTCCACATGTACTTCTAAACCAATAACAGCTTCCCACTTTGTCACCACTGTTACCTCCTTTATAGCGCCGGGCGCTGCCGGTGAAATTCAGTATTTTGTTCAAAGGTATAGGCCGCCCGCAACATGGTACCTTCACCAAAGGGTTTGCCGATTAATTGCATGCCAACGGGCAACCCGTCCACAAAGCCACAGGGCAGACAGATACTTGGTACTCCAGCCAAGTTTACAGATGATGTAAAGATATCCTGTAGATACATCTTTATTGGATCATCGATATTTTCACCAACTTTAAAGGCCGGTGTGGGAGTGGTAGGTGACAATATTAAGTCATACTTTTCAAAGACTTGATCAAAATCCTGCTTAATTAAAGTGCGCACTTTTAAAGCCTTGAGGTAATAAGCGTCATAAAAACCGGCAGATAGAGCATAGGTTCCCAACATAATCCGCCGTTTTACTTCTTCACCAAAGCCCTCACTGCGACTTTTGATAAACATTTGTAAAATGTCATCGGCGTCTGTGTCCCGATAACCAAAGCCTACCCCATCGAAACGTGCCAGATTTGAGCTGGCTTCAGCGGTAGCAATGAGGTAATAGGCTGGCAAAGCATATTTAATATGGGGTAAGCTGACTTCTTCCACTTCCGCTCCTAAGTTAGCTAGGGTAGCCACCGCGCCTTCAATTACTTGGCGCACATTGGCACCTAAACCTGCAGCCATATACTCCTTAGGAATACCAATTTTTAAACCTTGCACATTATTTTCTAAGTACTTGGTGTAATCCGGCACATCATATTGGGCAGATGTTGAATCCCTATGGTCATGACCACAAATGGCATTGAGCATTAGGGCACCATCGGTAACATCCTTGGTCAAGGGGCCAATTTGATCTAAAGAAGAAGCATAGGGCACTGCTCCATAGCGGGATACCGCGCCATAGGTGGGTTTTATGCCCACCACACCACAAAAGGCCGCCGGTTGTCTAATGGAACCACCGGTATCGGTACCCAATGCCACTATACACTGGTCAGCGGCCACCGCAGCGGCCGAGCCGCCACTGGAGCCCCCGGGTACTCTGTCGGTATCCCAAGGGTTATAGGTGGTATGCATGGTCGAAGTTTCAGTGGAAGAGCCCATGGCAAATTCGTCCATATTGGTCTTGCCAACCATTACCGCGCCAACGGCATTTAGTTTTTCTATTACTGTGGCGTCAAAGGGTGGTACATAATCAGCAAGCATTTTAGATGCACAGGTTGTGGACACACCGGTGATACAAATGTTATCCTTAACCGCCACTGGAATACCCGCCAATGGAGATAATTTTTCTCCGGCTGCGATCTGCTTGTCCACGTTACGGGCGGTTTCTAATGCCTGTTCCTTAGTTAGGGTGATAAAAGATTTAACTTTTTCTTCCACAGCATCAATCCGTTTATACACTGCAGTGGTAATTTCCTCTGCACTAACTTCTTTGTTCACCATCAATTGGTGCAGTTGATGGGCGGTCATCTGATTAAGAGACATACTTATCCATTCCTCCTTAGAAAAACTTGGTATTTGCCATGTTTTCTGGCAAATGCCTTAGTTTTTCTTATACTATCATCCTTAATTCTTATGTCATTTGATAGTGTAGAAAAACGCCGGTTATACCGGCTTAGCATTACAGTATTTTCGGTACTTTTATAAAGTTGCCCTCTGAATCCGGCGCAATGGCAGTGGCCTTGTCATTAGGCAGGTGATCGCCTACTTTATCTTCTCTAAAGACATTTTCGATAGGCAGCACATGGGCAGTGGGAGGTACATTTTCTGTGTCCAATTCTTGTAGAGCGCTGGCGTGTTCTAAAATATCATTTAACTGCTTGGTATAAATGTCCTTTTGCTCTTCGCTCAGCTCTAACCGGGCTAACAAAGCAACATGCTCGACATCTTTCTTACTAATCAATTTAAAAGCACCTTCTTTCTATTGTACAAAAAGCGTTGATTGCGTGGTAATTATCAAAAACTGCCAATATTATACCAAAGTTTATAATCCTTGCGCAAGTTGGCACCCATTAATAGTAAACCCCTGGAATACCAGGGGTTTAGCAATTTATATTTTAGTTGTGTTGCTTGTTTTTCATCTCATCGATGTATTCGGAAATCATTTGCACCGATAAGCCACCGTGAAAGCGTGGTTCACCATTGATGACAGTCAAAGGAGGGGTAAATCTACCCATAATTTCTTGCACTTGTGGATATTCATCCAAACTATCATTCATAATATCTACATAGCTCAGGGTGACAGTGTCACCATACATAGCTTTAACATCACTGGCAAAGTCTTCAAAGTCTGCCCTGGGGTCTGAAGAACCACAACTGGTTCTATTATTTACACCTCAACCACCGGTAAATACCGGCACATTACCGCTAAAAACAATAATTGAAATTTTTTCGCTCACTACATAGCCCTCCTTAAATAGCTAATAATTGCTTATTAATTATTGCTTGAGAAGTTTTTTAAAGTCTTCTTCAGCAAGTATTGATACGCCCAATTTTTGGGCCTTTTCTTGTTTAGAACCCGGGTTTTCACCAACCACAACGTAGTCAGTCTTTTTGCTAACACTGGAAGTGACCTTACCGCCCAATCTTTCTATCGCTGCTTGGGCCTGTTGCCGGGAAAAGCTTACCAGCGTACCCGTTAACACAAAGGTTTTTCCTGTTAATGGCTGATTGTCTAAAATTGTTGTTTCTTCACCAAGGGTATTAATCCCTGCTTGAATTAATCTTTTAATTAAATTTTGATTGGTTTGTTGGCTAAACCAATTGACGATACTTTGGGCCATTTTGGGGCCAACTTCCGGTATGGCAACTAACTCTTCCTCACTGGCTTGGGACAAGGCCACCAGCGACTTAAAATGATCGGCCAATTTTTTAGCCGCCGTTTGACCAACATGGCGAATACCCAAAGCAAATATCAATTGACCCAACGGCCGGTTTTTACTGTTCTCGATGGCATTGAGCAAGTTTTGGGCAGATTTTTGGCCAAACCGTTCTAAATTGATAATATCTTGATATTTTAAGCGATACAAATCTGCAGCATCTTTAATTAGCCCGCTTGCCAGCAGTTGGGTTACCACCGCCGGCCCGAGACCCTCTATATCCATTGCCGGTCGGGAAACAAAGTGGAAAATTCCTTCGCGGTTACGGGCGGGACAACCTAGATTGGGGCAACGGGTGGCAACCTCTCCGTCCACCCGGATGACAGCGGTACCACATTCAGGGCATTTGTCTGGGTAAACAAACTGCCGCTCAGCCCCGGTCCTTTTCTCCGGTAACACCTCCACAATTTCTGGAATTACATCGCCGGCTTTGTGCAACACCACAGTATCACCGATTTTAATATCCTTTTGTTTGATGATATCTTCATTATGTAAAACCGCTCGGCTGACGGTACTGCCTGCCACCGTCACCGGTGTTAAGTAGGCGGTGGGGGTTAAGACGCCAGTGCGCCCCACGCTGATTTTAATGTCTTCTATTTTGGTGATGGCTTTTTCCGCCGGAAACTTATAGGCAATGGCCCAACGGGGACTTTTGGCGGTAAAGGCCAATCTTTGCTGTTGACTTAATTGGTTAACCTTAATCACCAGGCCATCAATGGCATAGGGTAAATCAAACCGTTTATCGTGCCAAGTTTGAATGTAGTCTATTACCTGAGCCATATTATTAAACACTTTAATATTGGGGTTAATGCGGAAACCCAGTTCCTTTAGCCATTGTAACCCCTGGGCATGGCTGGTTATTTGTTGCCCCTCCATTTGACCGATGGCATAAATAAAGGTACTCAATTTGCGACTGGCGGTGATCTTAGAGTCTAACTGCCGAAGGCTACCGGCTGCGGCATTGCGGGGATTGGCAAAAAGCTGTTGCCCGGTTTCTTCCCGCTGGGCATTCAGTCTAACAAAGGCATCTTTGGGCATATATGCCTCCCCCCGCACTTCCAACAGCGGGACTGGTTGCCGCAATTTCAGTGGTATACTGCCCACTGTTTTTAGGTTTTGAGTAATGTCCTCCCCGGTTTCTCCATCACCCCGGGTGGCACCTCTGACCAATAAGCCATCTTGGTAAATCAGTGAAATGGCCAAACCATCTATCTTTAACTCCACAACATATTCCAGGTCTTCTTCTCCTAGGCTGGAACGAACCCGGCGATCAAAGTCATGCAGTTCTTCCTCACTAAAGGCGTTCCCAAGGCTTAGCATCGGTAGCAAGTGTTTAACCGGTTTAAAACCCTGCTGCACCTGCCCCCCTACCCGTTGGGAAGGTGAATCTGGAGTTACCAGTGCTGGATACTGCTGCTCCAATTTGATCAATTGGCACATTAAAGCATCATATTTTTCATCCGTTATCTTAGGGTTGTCTAAAACATAGTAGTGATAATTATGTTCTTCAATCTCACGGCGCAGATCGGCAACCTGCTGCCTTACATCTTCCGAAACTGTCAACAAGGAGCACCTCCTTTTAAATCAAACTAAAACGGCGGATGAGCAATAAACATGGCGGTATGCTGAATTATCCAAGCCGCCGGAACAAACAAAACTTGGGCTAAAATTGTTCCTCCCAGCCTGGTGACCGCCAGGTAAAAGGACATTTGTTTAACATCGTACTGATCCCGCTCGCCCCGCAACGCCTGATCGGTAATCATCGCTGCGGTGGGATCAACCACCATGGCAAACATCAACGTGGCAAAACCATTTACCACTCCGGACAACACTGTGGTGG
Source organism: Peptococcaceae bacterium 1198_IL3148 (assembly GCA_036763105.1). Classification (NCBI taxonomy): domain Bacteria; kingdom Bacillati; phylum Bacillota; class Clostridia; order Eubacteriales; family Peptococcaceae; species Peptococcaceae bacterium 1198_IL3148. The sequence goes on from JBAIYS010000005.1 coordinate 131,560, forward strand.
TGGCCCTAAATTCTGGAAACAGCGCCCCGGCGTACAGTGCCGACAACACACCGGTGGTAAAGATACCGTTGGCAATGAAGTTAAGCCATAAAAATGTGGCTGGCAACTTAGTTTTACTATCCCGTACCCGTTCCACCACGTCCTTTTTCGGCATGTTAAGGCTGCGCAGCAACCCCACCACCCTTTTGGGCGAAAAGATCAGCATAGTCAACATTTTCGGCACCGACTTAACCTCATCAAACCACATAATTCCCCGCACAAATATGCGCACAAAGGCCGGTATCAAAAAAATCCCCACCAGTGTACCCACCGTGGCAGCCACAATCACCAAGCGAAAATCTTGATTGAGCAGGGCCAATTCCGCTTGATAGTTGGCGGTTTCCGCAATTGTTGCCATCTCTGCACCGGGGTTGGCGGCAATGAATCTTTGAATGGCATGTTCCACTATGGATGACATTAAGGGTGCCAGCACCAAGTTAGCGGTGCTGGCAAACAGAGAGATCACATTAAAAAGCGAGTAGGCAATGGCTAACCGCTTAGTGTGCACCCCCGCCGGTCTAACGGAATAAATCAACGTATTAATCATGTGAATAAAGGCAATTAGTATTGCCGCCAACAACAAACGAGACATTAACTACCTCCACTAATATTATTGCCAGGTCGAGGCAGTACCAATCGTTACCAAATGGTTTAATTAACCTTTTCCAACGGTGCATATTCTGCGATCAACTTCTTAATTCCTTGGTTCGGGAAGGTAACCGTTAGCTCGGCGTCTTTTCCTGTTCCTTTAACAGACACGATTACGCCCATACCCCATTTTTTGTGAACAACCTTATCCCCCAGTTGGTAATCGGCAATTACTCTATTGGTACCATCAGCTTTGGTGGCACTTTTAGCACCGATAATGGTGGTGCGGTTACTTTTAACTGGATTGTCGCGGGCCACTAGGTATTCTGGAATCTCGCTGATAAATCTAGAGGCAACGTTGGTCTGCCTTCTGCCAAACAGCGTGCGACACCAGCAATTGCTGAGATAAAGTTGCTCCTTGGCCCGGGTAATGCCAACATATGCCAAACGACGTTCCTCTTCCATTTCGGTTTCGCTGTCCAGTGATCGGGAGTGGGGGAAAACCCCTTCCTCCATACCGGCCAAAAATACCACCGGAAATTCCAAACCCTTGGCGGTGTGTAAAGACATTAAGGAAACCACGTTGGAATCCCCTTGATATCTATCTTGATCAGTCATCAGCGAAATACCCGCCAAAAAGTCCTCTAGGCTGCCGTCCACATTGTTTTTATCATACTCTTGGGTCACCGTCATAAATTCCTTTAGGTTCTCTAACCTGGTGCGGGCATCCACCGTATCCTCTGCCTCCAGTTCATCCCGGTAACCACTTTGCTTTAATACTTCTTCCACCAGTTCGGTGACACTCAAAAATTCCTGCTGCTGTTTCAAATTGTTGTAAAGCTCGGCCAAACTGTGGCAACCAACCTTGACCTTAGCCGTCAGCCCAGGAATTTCAATAAATCTGTTCAATGCTTCTAACATGTTCAATCGGTTTTGTTCTGCCCAGACTAAAATTTTGCTGACCGACGCCGGGCCAATGCCCCGTTTGGGCACATTGATGATCCGTTGCAAACTGTAAGAATCATGGGGGTTAACGGCCAACCGCAGGTATGCCAACAAATCTTTAATTTCTTTGCGGTCATAGAATTTTAACCCACCAACGATGGTATAGGGTATATTGGCGGTGAGCAAACTTTCTTCTATCGCCCGGGACTGGGCATGGGTGCGATAAAGGATGGCAAATTCTTGATAATTGCGCCCCTTATCAATGCCTTGACGAATCATGCGGGTGATGTAAAAGGCTTCATCCCTTTCATCTTCACAATTTTTAATCACAATGGGCTCACCACTACCCAAAGCGGTAAACAATTCCAGCTTTTTGGCACTGGCATTGTGATTAATCACCGCGTTGGCAGCATCCAAAATAGTCTGGGTGCTGCGGTAGTTTTGTTCCAGTTTAACAACTTTAGCTTCGGGGTAGTCCCGCTCAAAACTGAGGATGTTGGAAATATCCGCCCCCCGCCAACCATAAATGGATTGGTTGGGATCACCCACCACACAAAGGTTGCGATGGCGTTGAGCCAGTAGGTTAACCAACACATATTGGGCCCGGTTGGTATCTTGATACTCGTCCACCAAAATATATTTAAATCTATCCTGATAAAAGGTCAAAATATGCTGGTGGTTTTGGAACAACCGCACCGTCAGCACCAATAAGTCATCAAAGTCCAAAGCGTTGTTGCGCTCCAACTTTTCTTGGTACAGCTTGTACACCTTAGCCACCATTTGATCGTAATAATCAAAGGCTTGGGCATCAAATTCTGCTGCCGACATCAATTGGTTTTTGGCGTTAGATATGGCGGCAGACATACCCCGGGAAGTAAATCTTTTATCGTCAATATTCAGTTCCTTCAGGCAATCCTTCAATACTGTCTGCTGGTCTGAATCATCATAAATAACAAAATTGCGATCGTAATTGAGCGCTTGAATTTCTCGACGCAAAATACGCATACAGGCAGAGTGGAATGTACTAACCCATATATCGTGAGATTGTTCCGAGGGTACCATTTCCTCCACCCGTTCTCTCATTTCTCCCGCTGCCTTATTGGTAAAGGTAATGGCCAAAATATGCCATGGGGATACCCCCTGTTGCAACAGGTAACCAATTCTATGAGTTAAAACCCGAGTTTTACCACTGCCAGCACCGGCCAGCACCAACAGAGGGCCATCCACATGTTGCACTGCTTCCCGCTGTTGCGGGTTTAAATTCTCTAAAATATTTTGCATGTTAAACCTCCACAAAGACTATTGCATCGCATCATCAAATTATAACATAAAAACCCAGGGCATAGGCCTTGGGTTAATATTTTAATGTTTGATTATTTTATGCTAAACCAGGCGACCCAGTACCACTTTATCTATGTCTGTGAATTATCCACTGAGAATTCCAGCAGCCTTTGTGAACTGAACCCGAGCCTTTGCGGTGCCCGGTGGCGCCGGTTCGGTAATGCCGGTATAAACCAACCATTGTAAAAATTGTCCTGCTGCACCTTTGGGAATAACAATGCTAAGACCTAACCCTATTTCGATGCCTCTGGCATCCAGCCAGCGCACCTCTGCCAGTGTATTACATATCTGGGCTTCATTACTCCTAAAGCCAAAGTTAAACAGGTAGCAATGACCCTCAGCCTCTTTAAGGCTAATGTCCTGAAATAGCACACCACCCTCACTGGGCACACCAATTACATTATCTGCAGCATCCAACCACGCAACAACGGCAGATAGCACTGGCGCTTCATTAGAATTAGCAGCAAAGCTGAACAGAAAAGAAGAATTATCCGGTAAGTTATCAATCCTTACGTCTTGGGATAATATACCCTCACCTTCGGTAAGGGCTTCTGCCATTCCTGCAAAGCTGTTGCCAAAATTGGGGGCAAAGTTAAGTGGAGCGTTCCAGCCAGTGAAGCCTAGCTCAAAACTGGGATTTTGTAATAAATTGGTGCTGGCCACTGGCGTTAAAATAACCTGATCGATTTCCAAAGTGGCATTTTCACTTCCCGCAGCCTTACTAAATTGTAACCGAGCCCAGGCAACATTTGTTGGCGGCCGATCTGTTATATCAAAATAAGTTAGTCGGGTGTTGGCGTCAGCTTCATCGTCTTGAATAATTAGCATTCTTAATCCAACAGCGATGGAAGTAGATAGACGCTAAATTTCTTACAGATTATATTATAGTGGTAACTAAATAGTACTAACGATGCTATAGTCATTACTATTTCTGACACATATGAAACCTGTTGACATGCTTATAAGCAAATTTTCTCTCTGGAATATTAAGTTTATTGAAAATAATAGTTCCTATAAATGTAAAGATTAAAAATATAGTAAGTATATACAAATTTGCATTTACCATCTACCGTTAAATAACAGGGTTTAGATACTAGATTTAGCCACAACAACTGTAGTAATAACGTTCAAAAGTCTCCAAATTCTTTCGGGTGTTATTCATTGCAACAGTACCTATATTCCATTGCATACTACCTCTGACGTTCATCTTTGTTGCGGTGTTGAAATCTTCCGTAAGCTGTTTTCTAAAATTGCTTATTAATACGTTTACTCTGCAGCATAATTCTTCCTCTGACCGAGCCACTACTTTAATTCCACGTATCATCAAAATGACTAGGTCACCCTCATGTTTAAGTATAGGTTTAAAGTATGATCTAATATAGTTTAAAATTTGAGACACCACCATTTTTTATTGTCTTTACAAACTCTTCTAAATACATGCCTACCTCCTTTGAATCCGTTTAATTACTAGCAGGCCAGCTATTGTTAAAATTAAACCAAAATTTCATGGAACCCATCCTCTTTACAATGTAATACTGTAAGACACAAGGGAGCACCCGTCCCCTGTGTTTGAATAATCCTCTATATATTAGAGTGTCCATAAACTTATTTGGTTTCAAAAATACAAAAATTGTTCTTTAATTAATTAAATTAATTTAAAGAACAATTCTGTACAGCAGTATTGAACAATTTTATCTATGGCGGTTACCTTTTATTCCTTAAATTTTAAATCTCAACTTCTTTACCCAAAATATATCTCATACATATATTTCTATCATCTCCCACATAGCAAAAGCGCTCTAGGCGTTCTACAGGAGTAATATCCTCCCCGAGCATATTGCTATCATCGATTACCAAGGCATTGAAACAATATCCGTCATCAAACGCCCCTACGTTATTAAAGTATCTTCCGCCAGAACGGGTTGCCATATAAAAAGCTTCGGCGAGATTTACAGCTTCCCACTGGGGGTCAAACATATTACGAATTTTTGAGTGCTGAATAGTGCTTGCTATTCCCCTGGCAATTGATAAACTTGCACCCGAACCGATATCACTGCCAATTGCCAAGTTTATACCCATTGCCAAAAGTTTTTTAACTGGCATTATGCCACCGGCATTAATATTTGCCGTTGCATCGGGACAATGGACGGCCATGCAGTTTGGGTTTTTCATCAATGCCAAAACATCATCATCCATAAAAATGCAGTGTGCCATTATGGTCGGTGTTTTGCCAAGTAAATTGTTTTTATAAAATATTTCTGCTTCATTTTTGTAATTAGGAAAAAGTTCCTTACAAACCCTCATCTCATTAACGGCCTCACACATATGAGAATGAACGGGAAGGCCATATTTTTGAGATAAGCTTCCCAATCCAGCCAACAGTTTCTCACTGCAGGTAATGGCAAACCTGGGCACGATTGCAGGCTTTACATTTCCGCCTTTCTGATGCTTTTCGACAAATCTTTCTGTTTCGATAATAGACTTTGCTGTATCCTCGATATAATAATCAGGACTATTCTGATCCATGTTTAGCTTGCCTGTAAAGGCAAACAATCCCCTTTGTTCAAGTATATCGAACAAAATTTCAGATGCTTCATAATGAATAGATGGAAAGCAATTAACATGCAAAGTTCCTTGGCGTAGTAGCTCATCTACAAAATAACCATACACCTTGCTGGCATAATCTTTATCCTTAAATTTTGATTCATTTGGGTAGGTATATGTATTTAGCCAATCCAGAAGTTCTCTATCCATTCCTATGCCTCGTTGCAAATATTGAGGTGCATGCACATGCATATCACAAAAACCAGGAATGATAAGGTTGTTTCCCCAATCGATAATATTTTCCTTTGGAAACCCATCTGGCAATTGGTTATAAATTCCCTTTACAATTCCATCAACAACCAGTATATATGAATCCTCTTTACAAATCAGAGTATCTTTATCCTGACTGTAGATGACATTTCCCCTGTATGCTCTATATTTACCAAGGTTTTCCATTTAATTCTTCTCCTTTTTAACCCGCCCTAGCATTAATGTGGCAAATTTTTTAAAATCTACCAGATGATCTTCAATTATTTTCTGGACAATAGCTAGATTCAGTTTCTGGTAATCATGAACAGCAATGTTCCGAAAACCAACCATGGCTTTAAGGTTCTTTGCCAGTTGTTTATCCACGATGGCATTTTCACTTAAAATATCAAAGGCATCGCCACTGGTTTGCGGAATACCTAATTTATTTTGGGCCACTAAATGCATCGCCAAATCTATACATGCTTCACAGGCTCTTTGGATGTTTAAAATGATAGAATCCTGCTTGGTGTAGTTATTTAAATTATCGGGGTTGCCATCATATTCTTCATTTATCCTTTTTATACATCTTTCTATAACCTGTACTTTATTTAGAATGACATCCTTACTCATAAATTGACCCTCGCCTTGTTATTTGTTCTATAATACAGCGCCGTTCTTCGTTTAGCCGAGCATATTTTTTTAAGGTCAGCATTTCAAATTGCATCCTTCTGTTATCGTCACTGCAATAAATGATTTTGCCAGAGCCCACCACCTGGGCTTGAAAAACAGTTGATGCTTGTTGTAAATTTACTAAATCCACATCTCTATCTAAAATATCCGCCAGTTCTTGAGCGATCATAAAAACTTCATAGGCACTTAGGTCTTTATCGCTTAAAAAAGCAATATCAATATCGCTGCCGGAGTGCATTCTACCGCTCGCCGCTGACCCAAATAGTACAATCAGATACGGTGCAATTTTTTCTATAAGGTGCTCGTTAATCAGTTTGATTTTTTCCGCTCCTATATCCATAAACCACACCTGCTTTCCGTTCTTATAAGTATAATAACAGAAAATTATGATTGTATCTATTGCGCTATGAATATCATAAAAGCGCCCTTAACGAGCGCTTTTAGTCTTGCCTATAGTTTTTTAACAAATTCAGATTTCAATTTCATTGCTCCAAAGCCATCAATTTTACAATCAATATTATGGTCCCCATCAACCAGACGTATATTTTTTACCCTTGTACCCATTTTTATTGCTGATGAACTTCCTTTTACTTTAAGATCTTTTATTACCGTTACAGTATCACCATCATTTAAAACATTTCCATTTGCATCTTTAACAATCTTATTATCTGCACCATTATCAGTCTCTGATTCTAAAGTCCACTCATGTGCACATTCTGGACAAATTAAAAGATTTCCATCCTCGTAAGTGTATTCCGAATTACATTTTGGGCAGTTTGGTAAGTTACTCATAATTTCATTCTCCATTCGTTAATCTCTCTTTCTTTTATAATCCAATTTCAGCCGCATTTGTACGCATACCCAGTATGCATTTGTTAATAACATCGTCAAGCTTCATATTAAGATTTTTACATCCTTGTAGAATCACATCGCGATTCACGCCGGCTGCAAAACTTATCTTTAAGACCAACGGCGCCCCAATAGTCTACATCTTCTCCCGCCTCTGTGGCAAAATAGCGCATTACCGCTTCAACTGCAATACCGTGCCGAATAAAAGCATCATTCTTATTGTATTGTTTTAATACAGACATTGCTTTTTCTCTCATAACTTAAACCCTCTTTCTTTTTTTGCCATATCTAGCTCTTTATTACTCTATCACATCGCCATACCAATTGGTATTTTTTCAAACGCATTAAACGCAACTTAAAATTATTTATGTTTTTTGTATTATCTTGATAACCTGGAACAGTCAGAGGATTCCCATTCAAATTTCTATAACCAATATAACAAAAAACAATTACCACTAGCAATGAATGTACCGTAATTTTTTGTGCTACGCAGTGAAAAGCGCAGCATATGGATAAATCACCCTCTATCTACAACTGGGACAATAAACCTGTCCCCTTGTCCCTGCTGCCTATTGACTTAGCTAATAAGTCTTGTTATTGTTAACCAAGATCGGGTAATAGGTTGACGATAAGGAGAGAAACTATCTGTGTTAAAATTAATCAGCGAAAAAATTAGTGCCGGTAATAAATTAAGTTATGAAGAAGCGTTATATTTATCTAGGATTAAAGAAAGCAATTTGGCTGATTTAATATCTCTAACAAGCCAGATAACTGCAAGGTTTTGTGGCAGTGAGATAGATACCTGCTCAATCATTAATGCTAAATCTGGGCGTTGCTCGGAAGATTGTAAATTTTGTGCACAGTCAGCTCATTTTAATACGGGCTGTAAAGATTACCCGTTAATGAATTGCGAAATGGTACTTCAACATGCTAAAAAAGTTGAACAAAGAGGTATTAATCGATTTGCCATAGTGACAAGTGGCAAAGAACTATCAAATAGTGACTTTGAAAAGATTATTAGCATATACAAAACACTTCGGGAAAATACAACCTTAAATTTGTGTGCCTCTTTAGGTTTGCTTGATGAATATAGAGCCACTAAATTGAAAAATGTAGGAGTTACAACGTATCACCATAACCTTGAAACAGCAGAAAGTTATTTTCCTAATATCTGCACCACCCATACATATCAGCAACGAGTTAATACCATCAAGGCCGTTCAAAATGTAGGGTTAAGAGTATGTAGCGGTGGCATTATATCTATAGGCGAAACTATGGAACAGCGATTAGAACTAGCATACCAATTAAAAGAACTAAATGTAGAATCAGTGCCCATTAATATTCTTAATCCGATTTCCGGTACACCGTTAGAAAATCAAGTGCTTTTATCACCTCTAGAAATTATTAAGACGATTTGCATTTTTAGATTAATTTTACCTAATGTAACGTTACGATTTGCTGGCGGAGTAAAAAATGCCTTGGGGGAACTTAGGGTATTAGGCTATTTAGGCGGCATAAACGCTTCGATAATAGGTGATTTTTTAACCACGCCCGGCGCAGATATTGATAAAGAATTACAATTAATTAACCAATTAAGGTATTCAAAGAAGGCCCCTAAATAAGGGACCTTCTTTATTTTATTTAAGAGCCAATTGCGCCCAAGTTCATAAGCCTTTTCAATTAGCATTCAAATATGCATAAAGACGATCAATCACTAATTTCAATCAAGCAGACATCTGCCACATATAAATAGAAGATGCAAAGACTAGAACATCTGCGTCATTAATTGCTTGATATATATGCCTTGGGCATGTCGAAAAAATAGCTAATAAGTTAATAGAAAAATCTTTGCTAAGTATCATATTTAATAACGTTGATGTATATGTTTAACCATAAAATATTTCTCCAAATAAATCTTATATGCAACCAAATTAGATGCACTAGAAGTGATGAAATATGATTATCTACACTGAAATTGGACATGTAATTGAAAATCGTTTGTTTATAATTTATAACGAATGGGAGTTAGATGCCCAAATGAAAGTTTTATCCGACTTTCTAAACAACTTTCTAAATATTAAAAGGTTATTGCTGAGTAGTGATATTGTGCCTAATATCAGTAAAGTAATAAAAACACTTCTTCTAAATGAAAACCCAAATATCGACACTAAAGACCCAGCGCATAATTTAACTGATATTGAATGTTTACAGGGATTATTAACTGAACGACAAAAGCTTGATAAAAATAAACTTTTTCCCAACAGGATTGGATATCGCACTTATGAAGAGGTTTTAGAAAGATTAGTTGTACTAGATAGAATGATTGCTGAGTTAGTTGGCAAAGATGAGGAAAAAGTAGCCGTAAAGATAAAAGAAACAAATTGTTGTTGAAAAGAATGGCGGTTAGATTAAGTTGTCGATTGATCAATATGATATAATTACCATGGGTATATTTTTAGGCATAAGGGAGACAACCTATCTAGATGCTATAATAATTCATCACTGCAATTGAATGGAGGCTTTCCTTTGGCAGAAAGCAAGCGAACTATTAAAAATGCCAGTTTGATTGGAGAATATGAAAATATTTTTAAATGTCCATTCTGTTCTAATCAAATGCACTTAGTTGATTTAAAAAGTTTAATTTGCACTAACCGGCATTGTTTTGATTTAGCTAAACAGGGCTATGTAAATCTGTTCACCCATGCTATTAAAACTAAGTACGATAAACAAATGTTTAATTCCAGAAGAGTTATTTGCAACATCGGTTTTTTTGATCCACTGATCGAAAAAATTAGCCAACTGATACTTAATGAAATAAAAGCTAACGGTGATTCAGTTAAAATATTGGATGCTGGCTGTGGCGAGGGTTTTCATTTATCCCGTATAAAAGAAAAAATATCGCAATCCACTGCCATTGATTTACTAGCAGTGGGCTGTGACATTTCTAAAGAAGGCATTATCATTGCTGCCAAGGCACATCCCAATAACATTTGGTGTGTTGCTGATCTTAACAAATGTCCGTTTAAAGACAACCAGTTCAATTTCATTCTGAACATTTTATCTACCGCTAACTATACCGAGTTTCAAAGAATGCTTGCTGATGATGGCATAATCATCAAGGTTGTTCCCGATAGCAGCTATCTGCAGGAATTAAGACAAATCTTTTATGAGAAAACGGATAAAGCATCCTATACCAATAATCAAACAGTAGAACTATTTAAAAATAATTTAAGTTTTGTAGATATGCAACGGGTTCAGTACAGCGTACCGATAGACAACACAACCATAGAACATTTGATTCACATGACTCCTTTATCCTGGGGAACAACGGAATCACAATGGCAAAGGGCGTTAGAAATGAATTTAAAAGAAATAACTATTGACCTAACCATTCTGGTTGGGAAAAAAAAGGGGCTGTTGCAGAACCTGCTGTAGTAGGGAGCGGTTTCCACGCAACCCCCTAAGTAACATAGGTTTGGTGCAGGGGCAGGCATGAAAACCTGTCCCACACTGCTTTTTGCAACAGTCCCTCTAAATTTACTTATCTATTTTACCGGCATATTTTTCCACCGCTCTGGTGGCTACATTTAGTCTGATTAACGAGCCAGGCCCACCAACACAACCGCCTTCGCAACCCATGCCTTCCACAAATACAAACTGATCACCGGCGGCCTGTTTAGCACCACTTTTCAAGGCGGTTAAGCATTCCCTCAGGCCCTGGGCTCTAATTACCTCCATAGGTACATCGGTCAAATGCCGCGCCACCGCACCGCAAACACCGCCGGTTCTGGCAAATAAACGACCAAAGGGTGAGGCGTCACTCATTTCCACTGGTTCACAGTCGGCGGGGACAATCTCCGCCGCTGACAAAATTGCCGCCAACTCTTCAAAGGTGATGGCATAATCTATTTCGTTACCCATTCTAATTTCTGCCTTTTTGGCAATGCAGGGGCCGATAAATACCGTGGTCACGTTATTGTTGTAGCGGTCTTTAATTAGTTGACCAGTTACTCTCATTGGTGACAGTGCTGTGGATACCTTATCGGCCAATTCAGGCATTTTTATCTTGATTGCTTTGGCGTGGGCGGGACAACAAGAATTGGTCATCAGCTTTTGATCAAGATGTTCTTTAATCTCTTCCGCTTCCCATAGGGCCACCACATCTGCACCTTTGGCTGCTTCAATAACGTCATCAAAACCTAATTGTAGCAGGGCAGATTTAATATGATCTAAAGTAGCCTTAGGTCCAAACTGACCGGCAACGGCCGGTGCCACCACTGCCACTGTAGGTTGTCCCTTGTCTTTAAGTGCCACAATTACCTGTTTCATTTTTGATGTATCGGTAATGGCACCGAAGGGGCAAACGGTAACACATAGTCCACAGGAAACACAACTCTCTCCATTAATCACTGCCCGGCGATCTTCATCAAAGGTGATGGCGCCCATGGCACAGGATCTTTCACAGGGACGAGAAATTTCCACAATGGCGTGGTAAGGACAGCTTTTGGCACAGATGCCACATTCCACACAACTGTTATTGTCAATATAGGCCCGAGTTTGCACCACTGATATTGCTTTCTTCGGGCAACTGTTGCGACAGGGATGGGCAACGCAATTTTGACAAGCATCGGTAACAATAAATTTATTTAGCGAACAACCGTTGCATGCCTCGGGGATAACAGTTACCAAATAATCTTCATCAGAACCTGCACCCATGGCTATGCGGATGCGATCTTCAGCAATGGCTCTTTCTTTAAAAATGCAACAACGATAACGAGCCGGCCCAGCGGGGATTATTTCCACCACTAGTTCTTTAATTGCCTGTTCAGTCAGCTGATTACCCTCATGGTTTAATAACCATTGGGCCACTTTGGTCAGAACATTCCTGCGCAGAATAGTTATTTCTGAAGCTGGATTCATCTAGTTTCCCCCCTTATAATCTAGTGCATTTGTGATGATTATTACAAAATAAAATATTTATGTCAACTCATTGTGGATAAGTCGTAATGTTAACAAAATTCGCCATTGTCTAATAAGCAAAAGAAAAAAGGGTCTGTTGCCCCAGTCCCTTTTATGTAAACCAATTTATTATTTTCTTCGCTTGCCCAGTTCAGCAAAAATCTCATTTGGAGTTACTTGTTGTTCTGCCATTAAAACCAACAGGTGATAAATTAAATCCGCCACTTCATAGGTAACTTCTTCTTTGTTACCGTTTTTGGCACCGATGATTACTTCGGCCGATTCTTCACCCACTTTTTTGCAAATTTTATCTATCCCTTTGTCAAAGAGGTAAGTGGTATAGGAACCCTCAGGGCGCTGTTGTTTCCGTTCCAAAATGAGTTTATACAACTGATTAATAATTTCCGCTGACACCGCCGGGTCACGCTGTTGACCATATACCTTTTGCGGGTTAAAAACTTGTTTGTCCATCACTGTGACGGTGCGATCGGCATTAACTTGGTAGTGAAAACAGCTTTTGTACCCCTCATGGCAAGCTCCACCGCCCTGTTGTTCGGCCAGTATTAATAGCGTATCTTGATCACAGTCGTAATAAATTGACTTTACCCTTTGCACATGACCGCTGGTTTCACCCTTATGCCACATTTTTTGCCTGCTGCGACTGTAAAACCAGGTTTCGCCAGTTGCCAGTGTCTTTTCCACCGCCTCTGGGTTCATCCAAGCCATCATTAAAACTTCTTTGGTGGTCATATCTTGCACAATGGCCGGGATTAAGCCGACATGGTTGTACTTTAATTTATCAATGTCAAATTGCACCCAAAATGCCCCCTTGTGTTTGTTACTTTCTCACCGCAATGCCCTGCTGAGCTAAAAACTCTTTGGCCTCGGCAATGGAGTATTCTCTAAAATGAAAGATCGAAGCAGCCAGGGCGGCATCGGCCATGCCTTTGGTAAAGCCATCGGCAATATGTTGTAAATTTCCTACACCGCCGGAGGCAATGATTGGGATGTTTACTGCTGCGGCAACGGCTTTGGTCAATTCCAGATCAAAACCTTCCTTGGTGCCATCTCGATCCATACTGGTGAGCAATATCTCCCCCGCCCCTAATTCTTCTACCTTCTGGGCCCATTCAATAGCATCGATACCGGTGGGTTTACGGCCGCCATGGGTGTAAATCTCCCATTTGTTTGCACCCACTTGCCGGGCATCTATGGCCACCACAATGCATTGATTGCCAAATTTGTTGGCCCCTTCATAAATCACCTGGGGGTTTTTGATGGCTGCGGTGTTGATAGCCACTTTGTCTGCTCCGGCCCTTAGCATCTCTCTCATATCGGCCACTGTGCGGATGCCACCGCCCACTGTAAAGGGAATAAATACTTGTTCGGCAGTGCGTTGTACCACATCCAACATGGTGGCTCGACCGTCACTGGTAGCAGTAATGTCCAAGAATACCAGCTCATCAGCACCTTCGCGATCATATAGGGCTGCCAATTCCACCGGATCGCCGGCATCACGCAAGTTAACAAAGTTAGTGCCCTTAACCACCCGGCCGTCAGTCACATCCAGGCAGGGAATAATCCGTTTTAATAACAATGCTACACCCCCTACCCTTCGGCTAGCGTCAGTGCTTCTTTAATATCCACTGCACCGCTATAAAGGGCTTTACCCATAATGACACCTTCCACACCATCTGGCTCCAGTGCCTTGATCTCCTTGAGATCAGCCAACGTTGACACCCCACCGGAGGCAATTACCTTGAGTTTTGTCGCCCGGGCCATTGCCCCGGTGGCCTCTAAATTAGGCCCCTTCATGGTGCCATCACGGCTGATATCGGTAAATACAATTCTTCTTACACCAATTTCAACCATATCATAAGCTAAATCCAATGCGGGCATCCTGGACTCCACTGCCCAACCGTGAACAGCAACCCTGCCATCCCGGGCATCAATGCCCACCACAATTTGTTCTTCACCGTATTGCCTCACCGCAGTCTGTATCATTTCTGGATGATTAATGGCTGCTGTACCTAAAATTACTCGGCTTACCCCTGCTGCCAAAAGCAGCTCAATGGTTTCTAAGTTTCTAATGCCGCCGCCAACCTGAACTGGAATATCCAATGCCGACACAATGTCTTTAATCACCGACAAATTCTTTGGCGCTCCAGCAAAGGCGCCATCTAAATCCACTACATGTAGATATTTGGCCCCTGCATTCTGCCAGTGTAAGGCCATTTCAATTGGTTGATCAGAATATATCGTTTCTTGATCTAAACGCCCTTCCACCAACCGCACACATTTACCATCACGCAAATCAATCGCCGGAAATATTAACATGTCGCCACCAACTTTCCAAAATTCTCCAGTATCTGTAAGCCCAACTGGCTACTCTTTTCTGGGTGAAACTGAATGCCAAAAACATTTTGGCTGCCAACAATCGAGGCAAAAGATATTCCGTAATCAGTGGTGGTTAAAACAAGTTGGCTGTCCGCTGGGTCAACATAGTAAGAATGCACAAAATAAACGGCTGATCCGTTTTCCACCCCCATTAACAACGGACTTTGCTGTTTAATTTCAATTTGGTTCCAACCCATATGGGGGATTTTATAACCGGGGGGTAAGCGACGAACTTTGCCTGGAAAGATGCCTAAGCCCGCGGTTTCGCCCCACTCTTCGCCGGATTCAAATAATAATTGCTGTCCCAAACAAATACCCAACAGAGGCTTGCCCGATGCAGCTAACCTTTGTAATGGTGCCACCATACCCATTTGCTTTAAATTTTCCATAGCATCAGCAAAGGCCCCAACACCAGGTAACACTACACCACGGTAGTTTTCCAACTGGTTGGGGTCTGACACAAAGTCCGCTTGAAAACCCACCTTTGCAAAGCCCTTTTGCACACTGCGCAGGTTTCCCATACCATAATCGACAATTGCTATCATTTGTAAAAAACGCTCCCTAACCCTTATAGTAGTCCCTTGGTGGAAGGCACACCTTTAACCTGGCCATCAATAGTAACCCCTTGTCTCATGGCTCGGCCTAGGGCCTTGAAGATGGCTTCAATAATATGATGGGTATTTCGACCGCTGAATAATTTGATATGTAGAGTGATACCGCCATTCACCGCCAACGCCCGCAGAAATTCTTCCACCAATTCAGTATCGAACTCCCCCACCTTTTGGGCCGGTAGATTAACGTCCATTTCTAAATGGCCTCGGCCGCTAAAGTCGACCACTGCCAGCGCCAATGCTTCATCCATCGGTACAAATGCCTGTCCGTACCGGGCGATACCTTCTTTGTTGCCCAAGCTCTGGCGTACCGCGTTGCCGAGGCAAATACCCACATCTTCCACGGTATGGTGCGAATC
The DNA here is from genome assembly GCA_036763105.1 of Peptococcaceae bacterium 1198_IL3148. Taxonomy (NCBI): domain Bacteria; kingdom Bacillati; phylum Bacillota; class Clostridia; order Eubacteriales; family Peptococcaceae; species Peptococcaceae bacterium 1198_IL3148. The sequence goes on from JBAIYS010000005.1 coordinate 147,131, forward strand.
CACACATAGGTCTCCCTGGGCATAGAGCTCCAAGTCAAAACCACCGTGTTTTGCCCATAGATTCAACATGTGATCAAAAAAGCCGATTTCTGTACACACTTTACCGCAACCGTCACCGTCAATATTTAACTCCAAAGAGATGTTGGTTTCTAAAGTTGTTCTTTCAATTTTCGCCATGCGCTTCATTTAGTTCACTCCATTGGTGATTATTGCCTTCGTTGCTTGCAATAATTGTTCGTTTTCTTCGGTGGTGCCGACACTTATTCTTAAATGGTTAGGCAATGACCGGCCTAGGTTTCGTACTAGAATGTTTTTTTCTAATAGTTTACGGTGCAACACATTGGCATCCATGTCGGTGTGCACCAGCATAAAGTTGGCATTGGTGGGATAAACCTTTAATGATGGCAACTGGGATAATGATGTGATCATTTGGTCGCGATCAGCAATAATTTTTTGCCATTGATCTTTAAAATGGGGCAAGTATTTTAAAGCTACGCCGCCAGCAACCTGGGAAAAACTATTCAGGTTATAGGGTTGCTTAATGCGCAGTAAAGCATTAACCACTGTCTCATCAGCCAGTAAGTAACCAATCCTTAAACCTGCCAAACCAAAGGCTTTAGAAAAGGTGCGCAAAATTACCAAATTGGGATACTTGGCCAGTAGCGGTACACAATCTTCACCGCCAAATTCTATATAAGCTTGGTCAACCACCACCACCCCGTTGGTATTAGCCAGCACCTCTTCGAGCACTTGTAATGATGTGCCATTGCCAGTGGGGTTATTGGGACTGCACAACATCACCAGCCTAGCCGATGTTGCTTTGACTGCCATATCAATTACATTGGGATTAATGCTAAAGTCTTGTTGCCTCGGCACTTCCACCGGTTCGGCACCGGCAATCCGACTGTGAATCCGATACATCGAGAAGGTTGGCCCGGCAATAACCACTTTACCGCCACTGCCAAAGGCCATCGCCAAATTAAAAATCAGCTCATCGGAGCCATTTCCCATCAATACTTGCTCCGGCTGTACCCCAACATAACTGGCAATATCCTGGCGCAACGCCTCCGCCATGGGATCGGGATAGCGTGGGAACGCCAACTGTTTCAGCTGGGCACTGATTTCTGCCAATGCCTCTTGGGGAAAGGGGTACGGATTTTCGTTAGCATCTAATTTAATGGTACCGGGATAATCATGTGGTTGATAGGGTTTTAATGTGCGTAAATCTTCCCGCATTAGCAACTCAGGATTAAACTTAACCCTAGACATAGTATTTTCCCCCAATTCTACCTAACTATTAATCATTTCCGTTCTCAATGTTTTTCAATCTTAATCGCACAGCATTGGCATGGGCATCTAAGCCCTCAACCTCCGCCAATCTGACCACATGTTCTCCCAAACGGGCTAAAGTGGCTTTAGAAAAGGATATTACTGTGGATTTCTTGATGAATGTGTCTACGTTTAATCCGGAATAAAACTTAGCGGTACCTCCAGTGGGCAAAATATGGTTCGGCCCAGCCAAGTAATCTCCCACCGGTTCTGGGGCGTATGGTCCCATAAAGATTGAGCCGGCATTCTGTACTCTTCCTACCCAGGTGAAGGGATCATCCACCAACAGTTCCAGATGTTCTGGGGCAAAACGATTGGCCAGATTAAAGGCTTCGTCTAAATCCTTAGTTATTACTATTGTACCATAATCGCCCAGTGAGCGTTTGGCCACGTTTCTCCTAGGACTATCAATAAGTTGTTTTTCCAGCTCTTGTTGCACCTTTTGGGCCAATTGCTGGTCCGGTGTTAGCAATATCGACGCTGCCAACGGATCATGTTCAGCTTGGGACAACATATCCGCTGCCGCATAGGCCGGATTAGCATTGCTGTCGGCAATCACCAGCACTTCACTGGGACCGGCCAACATGTCGATGCCCACTTTGCCATATACTAATTGTTTGGCGATTGTCACATAAATGTTGCCGGGTCCAGTTATTTTATCCACCGGCCTTATGGTTTGGGTGCCATAGGCCAATGCGGCTATCGCCTGAGCCCCACCCACCTTGTAAATCTCAGTGGCTCCGGCCTCAGCGGCAGCCACTAAGGTATAGGGGTTCACTTTTCCGTCTTTGCCGGGGGGTGTAACCATCACAATTTCCTTTACCCCAGCTACTTTGGCGGGGACAATGTTCATCAACACCGATGAAGGATAAGAAGCAATTCCCCCTGGGACATAGCTGCCTACCCGATATAGTGGGCGGACCATCTGTCCCATCACTGTGCCCTCGGCGTCTGGCTCAAACCAGGAATCAGACCGTTGTTTTTGGTGGAAGGCATTAATGCGATCCCGAGCCAATCTAAGGGATTCTAAAACCTTAGCATCCACCAATTGGTAGGCCTCTTCAATTTCTGCAGTTGTTACTTTTAACTGGTCTTTAGTCAGGTCTGCCTTATCGAACTCTTTGGTTAATCTGATTAGGGCACCGTCTCCCTCGTTGCAGACCGCCTCGATAATCTTTGCCACCTGACCGGCAATGTCTTTTTTGTCAACCTCTCGGCGGTAAAGCAAACCGCTTAATGCCAAATCATCGGATTTTAATACTTTAATCATCAAACAAGCCTCCATCAATCACTTCTCTAAATTTTTCCAGTAAATTATTGACCCGTTTCGCTTTGTACTGGTGACTTACTCGGTTGGCAATCAACCGAGAAGTAGACCGCATAATGTCTGCAATGGGCACTAGATTATTTTCCCTCAGTGTACGACCGGAGGAAACAATATCCACAATCATTTCACTCAATCCCACCATGGGTGCTAATTCTATATTACCATGTAATTTAATAATTTCCATCTGTAAGCCCTGGCTGCGGAAATAATCCTCAGCTATTCTGGGGAATTTAGTGGCCACTTTGGCGTGTCCCCATTGTTCAAGCTTGATATCCTGCAGCCGTTCCGGCACCGCCACCACAAAGCGACAACCTCCGTACTTTAAATCCAGCAGTTCATAAACATCCTTTTGTTGTTCCACAATGGTATCTTTACCCACCAAGCCAAAATCAGCCGACCCATATTCCACAAAGGTGGGAATATCTGTGGGCCTACAAATAATATAACGCACCCCCTGCTCCTCAACGGTAAATAGCAATTGACGAGAATCCTGTTTTAACACATCACAATTTAAACCCACTGCCTCTAACAATTTAATGGTTGGTTTAAACAAAGTGCCCTTGGGTAACGCAAAAGTTATTAAATCAGCAGCTGCTACCAAAACGCCGCCTCCTTTAGTTAGTTAAAGTAATGATATATTAAAATGATAAACCCCCAAGCAGGGGGTGTCAAGATATTTTTCCCAAAATGTTAGTAATTAAGCAAAAATTAGCGTGACAAATCATAGTTAGTCTGCTACAATCTTGGTTAAGTTAGTTGAGTTTAGGTGAGAGCAAGTTTACAACTACATACGGAGGTGAGGTGAGTTGAGATGAGACGAGAAGAGCCTAGGTGTGGGTAAGCGGAGTATAACTATTTTGTTAGTTAGCCAGGCAATCTTGTTGCCTGGTTTTTTGCATATTAAAAAAGATGAGTAGAGGAGAGATGAGAATGAAAACAGAAAATATCACCACAGTACCGACAAATCGCACTAAAACAGTGGCGGTGGTGGCGGTATTAATTGCCATTGGTGCTGTATTAAGAATGTTTGCCCCCAACATTTTAGGTATTACCCCTAACTTTGTCATTGCCATGTACTGCCTAGCCATTATTCTACTGCGCCCTAATTTGGGCGGCGCCATCGGCATCGGCTTTGTTGCCGGTGCAGTCAGTATGATCTTCTCCAAATCACCCATTCCAATGTTAAACTTAATTACCGAGCCGGCGGGCGCCATGGCCTGCCTGTTAATGGTTAAATATCTACCCAATCTGGAGTTAAAAAAGTATAGTTTTAAACCAATATTGGCCACACTAATTGGCACGCTAATCAGCGGTGGGCTCTACGTCGTATTAAACTTCCATTTTGCTCTAAAACTCCCCCTGCCCGCTATGCAAGCAGCATTGATTGGTGTGGTGATTCCGGTGGCTTTGATTAATGCCGTCATCGCCCAGGCCCTCTATGCCCCAGTCAAAAGATTTATTAAGCTTTAATGGGGGATAAAGCATGATAGTTTATCAAGTGAATAATTTGTCTTTCAACTACAATAAAAACGGTATCCCAGCCATTAATGGGTTAAATTTAAGCATCAAACAAGGAGAATTTATTGGCATCACCGGTCCCACCGGGGCCGGTAAAAGTACCCTGGTTAAATGTTTAAACGGCATTATTCCCCATTATCAAAACGGTGTGCTGGCTGGCCAAGTGTTACTACTGGGCCAATCTATCAGTGAAATATCCCTAGCAAAAATTGCGCGGATTGTGGGTAGTGTATTTGATGACCCAGAGGCGCAAATTGTAGCCATGGATGTAGAACAGGAATTGGCCTTTGGTTTAGAAAACTTGGGGGTAGAACCAGCCATTATAAATGAAAGAATTACCGAAGCGCTACGATTGACTGGTATCAACAACTTGCGCCACTGCGATACCGCAGCACTGTCCGGAGGTCAAAAACAACGGTTGGCCATTGCAGCGGTGCTGGCATTAAAACCCGAAGTGCTGATTCTGGATGAACCCACCTCAGAACTGGACCCCATCGGCACTAAGGAAATTTTTCAGGTGCTAAAGGAATTAAATCAACGGCAGCACATTACCATCATTGTGGTGGAACAAAAAACCGAGTTTCTGGCTCGCTACGCCAGTCGAATTTTGGTGATGAACGGCGGGCGTATTCAGATGGACGATTCCCCACGCCAGGTGTTCTCTGATATCAAAAAACTCACCCAGTTGGGGGTGCAGCCACCACAGATCTTAGATTTAGCTCACCAACTGGGATTAAGTCATCTGCAACCAATTACCGTAGCCGAAGGAATAAAAATAATTAATGAGGTATTTTACCATGGGTAAACCGATAATTAAAATTAAAGATCTTTGCTACAGTTATAATGGCACTGACCAAATTTTAAATAACGTTAACCTAACCATCAATGCCGGCGAGTTCGTTGCCTTGGTGGGACAAAATGGCGCTGGCAAAACAACGCTAGTTAAACATTTGAACGGTTTGTTAAAACCAACGGCTGGTCAGGTAATTATCGGTGATATTGACGTAACCAGCAGCAAAACCTCTGTGCTGGCACGCCAGGTGGGATTTGTATTTCAAAACCCCGACCATCAAATTTTTCACGATCGGGTGGAAAAGGAAGTGGCCTTTGGTTTAAAAAACATCGGCCTGGCAGCCAGTGAAATTGCCACTCGGGTGACCAATGCCCTGGAATCGGTGGGCTTGTTGGCAGAAGGGCAAACCTATCCCTTCGACCTCAGCAGAGGACAACGACAGCGGGTGGCTTTAGCCTCGGTACTGGCCATGCGTCCCCCAGTGATTGTGCTGGATGAACCCACCACCGGCCAGGATTATCGAGAAAGTACTCAAATAATGGAAATTGTGCGCCAACTAAATTTGGCCGGACATACCATTATCATTATCACCCACGATATGTCACTGGTGGCGCAATACGCCCAGCGGATAATAGCCCTTTGCGGCGGTGAAGTTTTAATTGATGGCTCGGTGCAACAAGCATTTGCCCAACCTCAGTTGCTGGCCCAAACGCTGCTAGAGTTACCCCCCATCGTTAGATTGGCCCAGGGACTGGCGGGCGGGTTAGAAAATTTGTTGACCGTTGAGCAGGTTAGTACAGCATTAAACTCCCGAAGGGGTGAACACAATGGCCTCAGCAATTGAATACATTGCCGGCAACTCCAAAGTGCATCAACTAAATCCGCTGACCAAATTGGTTTGGCTGGTGGCGGTAATGCTAATTGCATTAGTGTTTACCGACGGTTATTATTTACTGGCAGTTTTAATGTCAGTACTGATGGTGGCAACGGTGGCTGGTATATTGCCAAAATTGCTACCAATAATTAAAGGATTATCCGTCTTCGCCTTTATTTTAATGCTACTACAGTTGGTGTTTTGGCGGCATGGTCCGGTGCTGTTTTATTTGCTGCCAGGGCAGCACTTGCCAATATATAGTGAAGCAGTAATTCTAGGCGTTAGCATGGGACTGAGGATGATGGCAGTGGTGCTAAGCTTTTTGGTGTTTTTAGCCACCACTCAATTTAAAGATATCGTGTTGATACTGACCGATAAACTGAAACTACCTTATGATTATGTGTTTATGTTTATGACCGCCCTGCGTTTTATCCCAGTATTTTTGACCGAGATTACCAAAGTTAAAGAAGCCCAGGCTTCTCGGTGTTGCCAAGTGGATGGTGGCAACCCAATGGTGAAAATAAAATCCTATTTCCCGGTGGCTTTGCCGCTGGTGATTATTTCATTACAAAAGGCTGATAAGTTGGCCATGGCTATGGAAACCCGTGGCTATGGCAGCGGCCAGCGCACTTACTTTAAACAGCAGAGTATTTTGCCCCAAGATGTCATGTTAATGGTTACCTGTGTCCTTTTGGCACTGGCTGCCATCATTGTTAGAGTAAACGGTTATGGTGGTTAGTGTGTAAAAAACGCCCCTGGAAACCCAGGGGCACAGGCGCGTTTATCTTTTAAGTTTAAAACTTTTCAGATATCAATTTCGGTTGCATAAATAATTGTAGGTAATCTTTGCCACCGGCCTTGCTGTCGGTGCCAGACATTTTAAAGCCGCCAAAGGGATGGACGCCCACTAAAGCGCCGGTACATTTGCGGTTAAAGTATAGGTTGCCAACGTGAAACTCTTTAGCTTTAATCAATTTCAAGCGGTCTTTAGCAAAAACTGAACCAGTCAATCCATATTCAGTGTCATTGGCTATATCAATTGCTTGATCAAAGTTCTGGGCTTTGATTATTGCCAGCACTGGGCCAAAAATTTCTTGCTGGGCAATAACAGCATAGGGGGACACCTCTGCAAAGATTGTGGGTTGAACATAAAAACCACCCAAGCTTTCCATTGTCTCTCCGCCCAATAGTAGTTTCCCTTCCTGCTTGCCGATTTCCAAATAAGTCTTAATCCTGTTTAAGGAAGCCTGGTCAATTACCGGTCCCACCGGATGATTATTGACAGCAGGCCCAACACTCAATTGACGGGTTTTTTCTACCACTAGGCTGACCACCTGATCATAAACATCCTCCACAATAATTGCTCGGGAGCAAGCCGAACATTTTTGGCCTTGGAATCCAAAGGCAGAGTTGACAATGTTAGTGGCAGCGTCCTCCAAATCGGCACTGCTGTCAACAACAATGGCATCCTTGCCACCCATTTCTGCAATGACACGCTTAATGCATTTTTGACCAGGAACAACTTTAGCAGCCAATTCGTTAATTCTCAAGCCAACTTCTTTGGAGCCGGTAAAATTAACAAAGCTGATTTGGGGACTGCTGACTAAATAATCACCAATTTCCCCACCACTGCCGGGCAAATAGTTAACAACTCCCTGGGGTATGCCAGCTTCATTAAGTACTTCCATAAATTTAGCGGCCACCACCGGGGTGTTACTTGCCGGTTTAAGCACCACTGTGTTACCAGCCACCACCGCCGCCATCGTCATTCCTGCCATAATGGCCAGCGGGAAGTTCCATGGTGGAATTACCACGCCAACCCCTAAGGGAATATACACCAGTTCATTATCTTCTCCGGCTATGCGAGTAAGGGGTTGAGGTTCAGATAATCTGTATATTTCACGTCCGTAATATTCGAGAAAATCAATGGCTTCGGCAGTATCAGCATCTGCTTCTGCCCAGTTTTTACCCGCTTCATACACTAACCAACTGGAGAATTCATTTTTCCTTCTTCTTAATATGGCAGCGGCTTTAATCAAACACTTGGCCCGGTCCTGAGGTGGTATTTTAGACCAACTGGTAAAGGCCTCTTCAGCAATGTCTAAAGCCATTTGGGCTTCTTTTACCGTTGCTTGACAAGCAAAACCAACAATTTGCTCTTTATGGGCAGGGTTAATTGATGTTATTTTCTTTTCGGTGTAGACCTCTATGCCATTAATAATTAGCGGGTACTCTTTACCCAGTTGCTCTTCCACAGATGCCAAGGATTGTTTAAAGTTCTCAGCCACTTGCTGGTCAGCAAAATTTAAAAAAGGCTCATTGACATATTCCTTTAACATTAAGTCACCCCACTCTACATTTTTGTTAAAACAAAAAGGCTGGTTAATACCCCTTTAAAAAAGCAACATTAACCAGCCTTCATATTTACAAAAGCCCGGGAAAACTTCTCCTTTCCAAAGGGGAGGCTAACCTGTTTCCCAGTTAACCCTATCGGCCATAGCACCATAGTACAAACCGTAGGTAATATGGCTCGGAGATATAAAGTATGTTAAATTTTATAAATATTTAGTTCTATATAAATGTTCAAAATCCTTTTTGCTTACTATAAAAATAATAGTATTTAAAAGTTGTCTTATTTGGGTAATATGCGATAAATTTTATTTAATAACCTAACTTTAAAACCAAAGTTTCCTTGGGCAATGATGTTTAAGCAACCATAATCCTGGCACAGCGTAAACATTTTGTTAAGGGGAATGTCCATTAAACTGCATAATATCACTCTGTTTACTCCGGCATGACCAACAATTATTATGTTCCCCTTGGTATTTTGACAAATATTATTGAAAGCCTTCATTACCCGGTCTCTGAGGTCACTAAAGCTCTCACCACCACTGGGACGATAGTTGACCATATCCTCGCCTCGTTTTTTAAATTCCCGGGGATATAATCTGCGGACCTCTTCAAAGGATTTACCTTCCCACTGTCCTAAATCTATTTCGCGCAGTTCCTTTAGTGGTGTAATAGCAATATTTCCTTTAGCCGCCACAATTTGAGCAGTATTTAAAGTCCGCTTCAAATCACTACAAAATATTCCCGATATTGGCATACAACATAATTCCCTTTGTAAAAAATACGCCTGTTTGATGCCCTCGTTGCTGAGGGGCAGATCTGTTTGACCAATAAAACACTTCTTACCAACACCCTGAATTTCTCCATGCCGCACTAAGTAGATTAACCGATGTTCCATGTTTCAACCTTCCCATTACTCAATATGTCTTTAATGCGTCGGTCAATGGTCACTGCCCTTTGCTGTCGGATTAGTATTTGGGCCATTATTTCGGGACTGTGGGCATACCTTTCCTTCGCTTCTTTAAATCTCTCTTCCAAAGAAACCACCCGGTCTCCTTTGACCAATTTATCCGCCAAGTAAACAATTTCTGCTTCAGTTAGAAAATCATCTGCATATAATTCTATATCATTGTGACAAGCCACTATTGCGGCCACTTCGTCATATCCCAACCGCTTGATAATTTTCGCCCCTGTATCGGCATGGTTTGGCTGTCCCTTTGCAACGTCATGCAGCAGGGCAGCAGCGTTTATTAAGTCTATATCCAAATGACAACCGGCTTGGTTAAGTTGATTGGCTAAATGACTGGCTAATTGCGCCACAACCACCCCATGGTTGATAACTTTAGAGGACACACAAAATTTATTAAGTATTTCCATGCACTCTGCGGTGGTGGGTGATTGTTTGCTATAATAACAAGAAATTATTTGGTCGTAATCACCCTCTGTATCCATATCTAAGGTAACACCTTTATCCGGTACCGCTAGATCCACCGATTTGGATACAAAGCAGTTCAGTAAAACCCTTAGGCCCCCTGAACCGGGCCAAGCTAATATTTGCTTTTTATACTTGGCTGATATTAAGGGCGGGTGTCCCCTAACACCCCGATAGCAAGGATAAATTATTTCTGCTTGGCCACCTTTATAAGTGTGCAACATTCTTTGGATGGTTTTAACCTGTACCAAGGGAATATCCGCCGGCCAAATGAAAAAAGCTGCCACATCTTTTTCTAAGCCACTGACCCCGGCGGTTATTGATGAAAACATTCCCGTTGCATACTGCTCGTTATAGATTACCCTAACATTGTAATCCTTTAATAGTGCCCGAAGGGCATCTGCATTATGGCCCACAACCACCCGAATATCTTTAATGCCTGCTTGCATCAACGTTTGAATGGGTTTTTCAATTACTCGGCCACCCCCTAGGGGTAACAGTGGTTTAAAGGAGTGCATCCGACTGGAAAAACCTGCTGCCAACAATATAGCAACTACTTTACCAGTCATCACTTTAATGCCGCCCTAACCTTGATTAATTCAGCCACAATGCTGACGGCAATTTCTTCCGGTGTTTCGGCAGCAATTTCTAAACCGATGGGCGAATAAACCCGAGCTAAATCATCTTGGGTAATTCCTTCGTTCATCAAGGCACTATAAATGGCATCCCGTTTTCTTTTGCTACCAATCATGCCAATGTAACCAGCCCGGGTGGATAACGCCTGCTGCAATACAGTTTTATCATGGGCGTGACCCCTGGTGACGATGACAATAAAACTATCTTTGTCAATGGCTAAATTGTTAAAGGGCTGTTCAAAGGACGGTATCACCAACACCTGATCAGCGGTGGCAAATCTGTCCCGATTGGCAAACTCTGCTCGGTCATCTAAAACCACCGTGGCAAAATCAACCATTGACGCCACCGCACATAATTTTTGGGACACATGCCCAGCACCAAAGATATAAAGTGTATTGGCATTGTAGATGGGATCCACCAAATATTTATCATTGTTAAAGGTCAACACCTGGGGATACCGCCCCTTACTGACATTAAACACCGTTTCCACAGCTTCGCTAGGCAACAGTTGCTGTTCGGCATTCCCTGGTTGTAGTAATAAATGTTGATTAATAATTTGGTCGTTGGTGCTGTCATAATACTTGGTCACCAGCACCGCCCTTTGACGGTTTTGTTGACAAACTAATAATTGGCTGTAGGTGTCTTTAAGATGGTCATTTTGACCATCCATGCATTCAATAAGCACTTCAATCTGACCGCCACAGATCATATCCATTTGATCAACGTCGGCTCCCCTAAGATTAAAACTCTGCACCACTGGGTTGCCGTCTGCAATTACCTGGGCTGCCTGACGCTGTACTTTGGCCTCCAAAAGGCCGCCGCCAATGGTGCCAATAATGGTTCCATCCTGTCGTACAATCATTTTGCTGCCGGCGGTACGGGGGGAGGAACCAACATTGCTTAGTATTGTAGCCAGCGCAAACTTTTCACCCTCATTTAATAGCTGCATGATGCTTTGATAGATGTTAGCCATTATTTATCTCCTTCCCTTAAATCATTAAAGGTCCTTTTAATAGTACCATTACTTATCCAATTAGTTTCTATAAAATTAACTGTACCCAATTGCAAAGTACCACTGGCAATAGCATTTGCCACTGGAGTAACTTTAAGCAACAGTTCCCTAATTAACCCTTTGGTTCTTTGGACATTTGAACCAGGTAATGTTTTTACTTCCAGATTTAATTTAGTAACCTCTCCTGCCGCGGTAATGTTAACCCGGAAATCCACAATTTCTTTAATTGTAAAGATTATTTCATCCAGTTGGGACATGGTCAACTGTTGATTTGGTGCCAATGTAACCACATTGGTTAAGCGCCCGGTCACTTTACCCATCCGCAACAACACCGAGCCACAGGGACAACGCTCAGGGATAAACCTAGCCATATCTCCGGTGGCGTAGCGAATCAGGGGCATCCCCACTCTGGTCAACGTGGTAAAGGCCACTTCTCCCACCTCGCCGGGGGCAACTGGCTGGCCGCTATCGGGATCAATAATTTCAAAATATAAATCCGCTTCCCGCAAATGGTACCCGTTTCGGGCAGCACATTCCACACCGCCGCCCAAGCCCATTTCCGTCATGCCATAGTGGTTGTACACTTGGCATTGCCAAATTCGCTGCAGTTCTTGAACAATGGTGGCTGGCACATAATCAGTGCTTAATAATACACTTTTCAATTGTAGCGGTTGCATAATTTCACTAGATCTGGCCAATGCCAACACTTGCACCGGAATGCCCACGATGGAGTTAATGCTCTCCCGATGCAAAATCTCTAAAGTACCATTGACATCTTGGAGTGGCCCGTGCAACACTGCGGTAACTTCAAATCTAGCCAGCGCTTTCTTTAGTAAGTCCCCCACGCTGCCGGGTCTTTCCCCTGGCAACATAATCAACACCCGATCTCCCGGCGCCACCAATGTCGACATGCCGTGGTGAAAAAAATCAATGGTCAGTTGCTGGTCAGCAGCAGTAAAATATATTCGCTTACTGGTGCCAGTGGTACCCGAACTTTGTAGCGATACCACCCGGCTAATTTCACTTTGGGATACACACAAAAAATCGTAGGGGTTGCGCTTAAGGTCATCGCTTGGGGTAATGGGCAAATTGGTGATATCACTTAGCTGTTTTAAAGGAAAGGTATTTAGTTGATTTAGTTTTTGTCGATAATAATTACTTTTTTCCCTTGCCAGGGCAATGGTTTGGTTCAATTGCTTTAATTGGTAATGGTTAATTGCTTCCCGGGTTAATTCACTACACCCGATTTTTTTTTGAATCCAGCTGTCCAACGGAGTTATCTCCATCTTGTTTCCCCCTATATAAACTGTTGCCATTGCTAGCTGTCAAATTATAGGCACAAAAAGGAATGATATCACCTTGGGGGCTGACGATGTGAATGCAACAATCCCGCACCCGTTCTATATCTAGGTTCCATACATCTTGAAAGGCCATTCCTGAGATGGTAAAGGAATGAGTCTTTACCCGCTGCAGAAATACATCCCAGCCGCCAAAATCAATTGGTTTGTTAATCTTTACCTCTGGGTAAGACCAATATTTAGACACAAATTGCCGCGCCTTTTTAGAACCCTCTGCCGCCATCTCAATACTGCTACCGCAACAACTGGATTTGTTTTTTGACCAACACATCAGTTGGCCGTCGGGCATTAACACAAAGTTGCCGTGAAATGAACAGAGAGCATTTTCGCACCCCGGCGGTAGAAAATTATCTGGCGCTGTCAATCCCGCCGTTTGCTCACAAATACTACTAATTACCTCTGGTATGGTGATGCGCTGCTCATCCTTTGGTGGTTCTGGATAGCGGCCGAAATAACTGACCGGTTGGAAATGCACTCCCCTGACACCGGGGGCATACTCCAGGGCAAAGCGAATAATGTCACCAATATTGTCGGTGTTAACCCCTGGCACCAGCGTTGGTACTAACACCACGCCAATGTTTTCGGCAAGGCAATTTTCTATGGCAGTAATTTTCTCGGCCAAAAGCTGGCGCCCCCTTAATGCTTGATAAATGCTGTCTTTAGTACCGTCAAATTGTAAAAAAATAGAGGCCAGACCAGCTGCCCTTAATTCTTTAATATAATTTTTGTCCTGGGCCAAGCGAAGACCATTGGTATTTAGTTGGATAAAATTAAAGCCCATTTGCCGTCCCATGGCCACTATTGGCGCCAAGTCATTTCGTACAGTGGGTTCGCCACCGGAAATTTGCACGTTGTACGGTCCACCGGCAGCCAATAATTTCTGATACCACCCCTTAATGACCGTTATGTCCGGATCATCCCTTTGGTCGGGGCTGGCATCGGCAAAGCAAAAACTACAGTTTAAATTACAGCGGTGGGTCACTTCCAATAAAGCGGTGCAGGTGTGCTGTCGATGGTCTGCACATAAACCACAGTCAAAGGGGCACCCTTTATCCACCTCGGTAAAGCACACTTTTGGGGCAGAGGGAATTTTAGGACGTTTCCAAGATTGATATTCCGGTTGCCCCCGCCACAGCACCACTTGAAAAAAACCGTGTTTCGGGCAAGCTTTTTCCATATATACATTTTGCCCCCGCAGCACTTTATAGGCTGTTAACTTCTGTAGGCAGTGGGGGCAAAGACTTTCGATGGTTTCGATGATTTCCCCCTTATCTTTAATCATTGCCATCACCGGTCAAACTAATGTCTTGTTGCTCTAAAATCTCTTTCACTTTATCAAAGGTTAAGGCTACGATAGCCCCACATTTGGCAATATCTTGTTTCTGCTTGGGATCATCACCAATAATATCATAGCAGTTAATACTTGGGTGTTGCTGCTCAAACCAAGCCACCAATTCATCTATCATTAGGTATAACCTAGGATTGTCAGCGGCATACAGGCTGAGCAAACATACCCCACCGGTCAGTGCCCCACAGATTCTGCCGGTAAAACCCAATCCCCCGGCTAAACCACTGCTAGCCCGGATTAAATCAGGGTTATCCTTTCCCTGCAGTTCCAGACCCAGTTGTAATAAAATTTGACTACATTTAAGCCCCTGCTGAGCCAGTTCAAACATGCGAAAGGTTGTGTCCGCCATGGCTATCCCCTTCCTCTTTGGTAGCAATAAGTAAAAAGTATCCTAGTTTTACTTGTTGCAATGTATTTTGTATTTTTTGGGCTCGCTGGCAGCCCCCCAACATTTGGCACCAAAATTCATTCATTGAGCCGTGGGTAAAAATTAAATGTACCATCAACTCTTTTAACAATTGGGTATGGTCTTGCCAAAGCTCTATTTTAAAGCCTGCATCGGTCATCAGCTTTAACCAGGCAGACCTTTGCTTGGCACCGCTCAGACAAGTGCTGGCATCATCATGCCAATGGACGCTGATGTCCTCGCTTCTGATGTATATATCCGAGACGATTAATTTACCCTGGGGCTTTAACACCCGGTGCACTTGCTTTAAACAAAGCTGTAGGTCGGACATAAGTGACAGCGTGCATTCAGCGATGACACCGTCCATTTCACTGTCATTAAAGTTTAGGCATTCTCCAGTGCCCTCAAATATCGGCAAGTTGGCATTTCGCTTTTTGCCGCTGGCCAGCATTACTGGAGAGGGATCTATGCCCACCACTTGTAGGTGGTATTGATTGATTAGGCGTTCCACTGTGGCGCCGTTGCCACAACCGACATCCAATAGCTTTGCCCCGGCTGGAAAAGCACAGATGGTCATCGCCCGATCGGTAAGCGTAAACCCGCCGGGCCTTACGGTGCTACCGGTAACCTGCTGAATGGTTTCGCTTTCGTATATCCGACAGCTTTCCTTGGCCATTATTTATCCTCCAAACTTCTTTCCACTTCGGCCATTTTACCCAACGCCAAGTCTTCGGTGATTAGCACCAATCCACATTGAGGGCATTTCAGTAGTTCCACCGGAAAAGAGCCCCCCAGGTAACTGACGTTAACCTTACCCAATTCTAACTGGCAATTACATTTGGCACAGCGCCAAGGGGTGTTAGTATTTTCTATCGGTCTATAGCTCATAAATTCACATCCTAACCTAGGTGCATGCGATGGCAATATGCATTGTAAATTCTAAATCCATCATTGTTAGCAGCATATTCAACCCAATAGGTAATGTTTTCATTTCTATGTCCTGCCAAAAATCTGCCGGTATCAGGGTTGATAAATTTCTCGCCACTTTTCTCCGCTGATTCAATGGTTTTTTGAATATCTTCCTTCAGTATAAATCTTTGGCGTATAAGTTGCTGCACGTCTTCATCAATATAAAGTTTTATTTTTTCGTAACTAGCCATTTGTTCCATTTTTTCTCCCCAATAAATAGCCAATAGTTTTTGTTTCAACAGCGTTCTGTTTTCCCGCCTCATAGAATAATCCACCGCTTCATTGTTGTCATCTATATTTTCGGGATAGATTAAGTCCAACAGGTGATAGGTTTTTTTGCCTTGGGAAATAAAGAAATCTCGACACATGGCACAGTAAGTTAAATAATCACTGTTGCTTTCATTAATGCAACTGTCAATCACCTTATTTGTTAAAGGTGGGTTAGAGGCATACATTAAGCCACCGTAACCGCAGCATTTAGTCTGTTCCCGATTATATGCCAGTTCCTCTATTTCACAACCGAGTTTTTCAGCCAAGTTGCGTACACTTTGATGAATTTGTGGTTGCTCCCTGGTGGCACAGGGATCGTGCAGTGCTAATTTTAACAAATTACCATTTTTGTTTTGTTCTGGCAACCCAATTTGGTCCAGCACTTCCCACAACGATAGCAACTTCACCTGGGGCAGATTTTCTTTGATTGTTTTATAGCAGGTGGGACAGGCGGCAATAATTTGCGGACAACCCAGTGCCTGCCACTGATCTTCTATTTCCTTTAGCAACGTCTGAAACAGTTGCTGTTCACCAGCCCAGTCCGCTGGCACTCCACAGCACCGCAACATCATCCCGACACCGCCAGTTAGTTTTTGTTGCAGGTACCCATAAACCTTTATCACCTGCTCAGGGGAAGAGGCACTGAGTTGACAGCCTGGAAAAAGGGCATATTTACTGGTCTCCATCCCCGGCTGATTTCTATTTAATGCAAATTTTTTGCTGTTGTTAAACTTTAAATCCCGCAGGGGAAAATCAAAGGCTGACGGTGGCATTTTGCCCCGCTGCACCATGTTGTAACGGGCATTTCTGCATAGGGTTCCCATATCAAAGTCATTTGGACAAACAGTGGCACACAATCCACATAAATTACAAGAGTTAATCATTTTATTGGCATAGTGCAAACCCATAACAATGGATTCATTATTATATATTTCTCGCACATATTTTTTGGGATAGCCATTGTAATGGTCCAAAAAAGCACAGCCTTTAACACATTCCAGACATTGACACTGTAAGCACCTTCTTGCCTCTGCCACTGCTTCTGCCTTATTGTAACCGTCCATATCCTTCATGGGCACCTTGGGTAACGGCGTTATCCCTTTAGTATTGGTATAGAGACGGGTTTGGTAAGGGCCCTCATTGGTACGTCCCGCAGTTAACGACACCCTCTGGATGTGGCGGTCAATGGAAGTGGCAGCTTTGCGTCCCCATGCCACCGACAGAATGGAAGAATACCTTGACCCAGCGTCAATCATGCTACCACCGGCAAATACTCCTGCATGCTGGGTCGCTAAAGTAAAGTCGTCCACTTGTAAATCTAAGGCAAGAGCTTTTTGGTTACCCAAACCAAGGTAAATGGCATCGTATTCATTAATTAATTCCGGTAAAAAAACATCTTTTCCCAAGCTGGTATTAAGTCTTAAGTCGATATTCATTTTATTCAACACAGCCAAATCGGCATTGATCATTTGTTCCGTCAATACATTGCCCAAGTATGACCATACTTTACCACCCAACACCGCCAAGGCTTCAAAAATTACAACTGCATACCCCTTCTTAGCCAAGTCATATGCGGCTGTAAGTCCGCTTAAACCACCGCCAATCACTGCCACCCGTTTGTTCCTTTTTGGTAGGGGTGTTGCTTTGGGCGCGGTTAAATAATCATTGTTAACACAAAATTTTTCTAATTCACCAATGGATAACGGCTCCCCCGCTTGCTGCCGCTTGCAGTGGTTTTCACAGGGGCGGTCACAAATATTGACCACAATTCTGGGGAAGGGTATTTTCTTTTGCAATATGGTGGTGGCTGCATGAAAATCCTCTTTAGCCACGGCGGCGGTAAAACTACGGACATCGACATGTACCGGACAAGTAGCGGTACAGGCAGGAGGGTGCTCTTGGATACACTTGTTTTCCCATTCCCTTAATTCTCTTTGTTCCATACCTGATCACCCGTTTCAATTATTGATGGGTTAGGGGCGAGCCTGAAAAGGCTCGCTCCCTGATAGATAAGTTAGTTAGCTGCTTTTGCTTTTAACCCAGCCAACACTTTTTCTGGTAACGCTGGCAACTCGGTAATTCTCACACCGCAAGCCCGATAAATGGCGTTAATTATGGCAGCGTGAGGACTGGTCAGCGGCATTTCCCCAACGCCGGAGGCGCCAAAGGGACCCAATGGCCGTGGAGTTTCCACATAAATGATTTCCATATTATCTGGTACATCTTTAATGTATGGTAAACCGCAGTTCTGTAACGTGGTGTGCTTATTCAAATCCTCAAAGTCTTCAGATAAGGCAAAACCAAGGGCTTGAGTCATACCACCATAAATTTGACCGTCCACCACCAGTTTGTTCATTACAGTACCCACATCGGCCACGCAGGTTAGTTTTAATACCTGGGTTTTACCGGTATTAATATCAACTTCCACTTCAGCCATGAATACACCATACATATAAGTTGGGAAAGGATTGCCTTGGGCATTTTCGTCACAATCTGTGCATGGGGCAGTAAATTTACCAGTATAACTCACCGGAATGTTTTCCGCCACCATTTCATCGTAGGTTCTGTAACTGCCATCTGCTTTCTTCATGGCTGCCACCAGTGCTTCGCATGCATTCTTAATGGCGTTACCAACGGCTACTTGGGAACGACTGCCGCCGGCTGGACCACCGTTTGGACATTTTGAAGTATCGTTCAATACCAACTTAATTTGATCTGGCTTTAAACCAATTTCCCTTAATACTTCATGGGAGGTAACAACACAACCCATATCGGCACCTTGACCATGGTCATGCCAAGTGGCGTAAAGAGTTACTCCCTCTGGGGTCAGCTCTACCCGAACTTCGGCACTGTCGGCGCCGTCCAAGCCACAACCGTAGACACCAATGGCGATACCAACGCCACGTTTTTTATCAGCGGTGGACTCTTTCTCTGCCCGGGCCAATGCCTCTTTATATAATGGACGCATTTTGTCTAACATTTCCGGCAGGCTGTAAACATCCGGTTCACAACCGGTTGGGGTGGTGGCTCCTGGACGGTAAACGTTCTTATAACGCAGCTCCAGTGGGTCAATACCAAGTTTTTCTGCCAATTCATCCATCAGTACCTCAGATGGGAATTCGCTTTCCGGTGCTCCATAACCCCTAAAGGCAGCACCCCAAGCATGGTTGGTACATACTGTGCGACCGATACCGCGAATATTGGGAATATCATAACCGGCAGCAATATATTGGTTACCCCGCAGTGTCAACAGGTCACCAAATTCTGAGTAAGGGCCATGGTCCACAGAAAAATCGTATTCCATACCCAACAACTTACCATCCTGATCAGCAGCATATCTTAAGTGGGTCCAGAAGGGAGACCGCTTACCAGTATAGGTAATTTGCTGATACATATCAAAGTTTAAGTAAACCGGTCTTTGGGTAGCCATGCAAGCAATCCCTAACAGTGCCTCGTTAGTGGGGCTAAATTTGTAACCAAAGGTACCTCCAGCCGGGTTCTGTACCATCACCAATTTTTCCGGTTCAATTCCCATACCGGGAGCAATCATGGCAGCGTGCAAATGCAAGCCAATACTCTTGGAATGAATTACCAAGCGACCTTCATCATCATAGTAGGCAAAACCGCAATCCGGCTCTATTGGCAAGTGAGGTTGACGGCTGGTATAAAAATCATCCTCTACCACCACAGCGGCCTTTTCGAAAATTGCTTTAGTATCTTCACCTTTAACAGTCTTTTGTTCAAAGTAAACGTTTGGTGTTCCTGGGTGAATTTCAATGGCATCATCGGCCATGGCTGCTGGAGCGCTCATATAGGTCGGCAGTTCTTCCAGTTCCACCTTCACCTTTTCTGCAGCCGCCTTGGCATGGGCTTCGGTGTCGGCACAAACAATGGCAATGGCATCACCATATTGGAATACTTTGGTATCACAAAGGATTGGTCTATCCCAACCATCCCCTTTGTTGCTGGGGAAGGTGATTAAACCGGTAATGCGGTTCTTGCCCTTAACGTCTTTGTGGGTAACTACTTTAAATACACCTGGCATAGCTTCTGCTTCAGTGGTGTCTATGGAAAGAATATTGGCATGGGATACTTTGGCTTGGACTAAAGCCAATTTCAAAGTGTTTTCTGGCAATTTGTGCAGGTGATCTGCGCCGTAATCTAAGGCACCTGTAACTTTAGCAATGGCACTGGGACGTGGATAGTTGCCACCTTTAATCCTATTGTCCTCTGGCAATTTATAGGCTAGGTCTTTCTTTGTAATTTCGCCCCGCAGCACCCGAGCAGCATCCATTACTGCATCCACCAGCGGTTTGTAACCGGTACAACGGCAAGCATTGCGGTGCTTTTGGAACCAATCCCGCACATCTTCCCTGGTGGGGTTTGGGTTGGTGTCCAACAATCCCTTGGCTGAAACGATAAAACCAGGACTGCAGAATCCACACTGGGCTCCGCCATGTACTGCCCAAGCCAATTGAATGGCGTGCAAGTCGTCAGGGGTGCCAATACCTTCAATGGTGGTAATGTTAGCCCCGTCAGGAACTCTTTTCATCAGGGTGACACATGAGCGGATAACTTTTCCGTCCATAATTACCGAACAAGCCCCGCATTGGCCTTTATTGCAGCCAATTTTAGTTCCGGTAAGTCCCAGTTGGTTGCGGATAACGTCGGCCAGCGTTGCATTGGGTTCAACAACTACCGTCTTTACCGCACCGTTAAGCATAATAGATTTGTTAATCACCAGTTTAGCCTCCTTAACATATATTTTATTTTCAAGGTCGCTGACCTTAAAAAAATGTAAACTTTAGCTTCCTTTGCCGAAGGCACAATCGGGATAGCGGCATTCCTTACAGGTAGAGCAAAGACCGCCATGGGCAAACAGAGCAATATCACGCCGGGTTAGCTTTTCCCCTGCCAATAGCCGTGGCATCACTAAGTCAAAAATGCTGGAACGGTGATACATCACACAGCCGGGTAACCCCAGGATGGGCACATCGCCAATGTAAGCCAGCATAAACATCGCTCCCGGTAAAGTGGGTGCACCGTAAGTGACAATCTCTCCACCAGCCGCCCTAATTCCTGCCGGAGACACATCATCAGGGTCCACAGACATGCCGCCGGTAACGGTGATCACTTCGACACCGGCCGCTAAAAAATTATTTATGGCCGTCACAATCATTTCTACACTGTCTGAAACCAACGTTTGTCCAATCACTTCACTGCCCCATTGCTGCATTTTTTGCCGAATAACCGGGCCAAACTTGTCCTGTATGCGCCCATGATAGACTTCACTGCCCGTTGTTACCACACCCACCTTACAGGGCTTTAGTGGCTTAACCTCCACAATTGGATAGTTTATTCGACAAATTTCCTCAACTTTCTGAATATTAGTGCTAGCAGTGGCCAATGGTATAATCCTGGTGCCAGCCAAATTTTTACCTTCGTTAACCACTTGGTTGTTATGTATAGTGGCAAACATAGTGTCTTCAATGGAATTAATTTGGTATAATGCCTCAACGTTTATTTTTAATAATCCTTTTGTGGCTGCAATAAGACTTACCTTGCCTTCGCTTGGTTCGGCAAGGGTTACTCCAGCACCCGCTGCCGCCCGGGCAATCCTAAGGGCAGCTTCATCTTCATGCACCATTCCATCCCGTAAATCCATCACATACAAGTGTTCTTTTCCAATATCCAGTAACCGGGGTATGTCCTCTGGCTGAATGATATGCCCCTTTTTAAAGGCTCGGCCTTTAAATTTACCTGGGATTATTTGGGTGATGTCATGGCACAGTACAGTTCCCACCGCTTCTTCCACTGGCAAAACTTTCATCAAAGCATCTCCTTTATCCAACCAAGAATAGTATAAAAAAACACAAGCCAAGGTGCGGATACAACAGCACCTTGGCTTAACACCAAGTTCAACTGTGCCCCTTTCCACACCGGGAGGCTTATTGGTTTCCCAATAAACCCTATCGTCCTAACAGCCATAGCAAAGCCTTAGCCTGATAGAATCGGAGCAATATTAAATTAATAACAATAAAAGCCAAGGTGCGGATAGCAATAGCACCTTGGCTTTAACACCAAGTTCAACTGACTCCTTTCCACACCGGGAGGCTTATCGGTTTCCCAAATAAACCCTATCGTCCTAACAGTCGTAGCTTCAAGCCGTAGACTGGTAGAATCGGAGTAATATGATATTTTTGATTCGTATTACTATATATATTAGTACCTTTGTAATCGCTTAGTCAACACAAAATTTAAATTATTTTTACAAATCAGTTGACAATTGTTGTTTTTGTCTTTAACTACATATATTCCTGGTCGTGGATATACAGAACTCTGTAAATAATTTTTGAGCAATAGGTCAATAATTTTCTGTCGTTGAGTTTTTAGCCTGACATCACTTTTATAGAAAAATGATACCGCAATGGCACCCTTTACATGACCATACTCTTTTCTCAATAACAACCCTTGATCAGCAAAAGAAGAAAATTCTAAATACATGTCAAAAACTCTATCGCTGTAATCTCCCAAAGCACAGGCAATATTCTTTATTGCCTCTTCCCCTTCGCTGTATAGGCCCACAGCTTCTCCGGGACAAAAACTGACCAACAACTTGCCCAATTTCTCTGATACCAACAATTATTCGCTCCTTTCCAAACGGGAGGCTAGCTCGTTTCCAAACTAACCCTAACGGCCAGTAAACCTTAGTATTTACATAAGTACTTACCTTAGGCATAAAGGCTCGGAGTTTTTAATTAGTTGTACTATTAATTTGACAGTATATTCAATAACATATTACTATTCTTGGCCATTGATAAAAATAACTTTAGCAACGCCGGTTGATTTAGCGTCGGCTTGCTCTTGGGTGGAGGCGCTAAGGGCTAATTTTACCTTTAAACCCTGGGCTCTAAGGGTTTGGGCCTTTTTCACTGCGGCAGATAAAAAGCCAGATTGCCAGGCCACCAGCACATCCACGGTATCTTCCTTTGCCGGACCCTGTTGTTTTTCATTGGCCACCAATAATTGATCAATGCTTAGGGCAAAGCCAGTGGCCGGTAAATTAGAACCAAAGTGTCCTAGCAAATGGTCATATCTACCGCCACCGCAAATGGGAAAGCCCAAGGACAATGTATATCCTTCAAAAACCACTCCAGTGTAATAATCCAATTTCAACAGCAATCCCAAGTCGATGGCCACTTTATGTTGGACACCATAGCTGGTGAGGGTATTATATACTTGCTTCAAATTATTGAGCGCAGCCATGGTTTCTTCATTATCCAACAACTGGGCAGCCTGATTTATCACCTCGGGGCCACCCCTCAATGACATTAGACTGGTAAGCCGCCTTTGATCCGCCGGAGACAGGTCGGTGGCTGACAACTGTTCAGTTAACTTTACAAAGTCTTTATTGCCCACCGCAGCTTTAATTGTTTCCACTTGTGCTTCAGGTAAATTAAATTCTTTCATCAGTGAATGGAACAGGCCGACATGGCCCAGACTTAAGCGGAAATCTTGCAACCCACAAACTTGCATCGCTTCAACGGCCAACGCAATGGCCTCAGCATCAGCCGCTGGCCCGGAGGCACCCAGTATTTCTACGCCCGCTTGATAGATTTCCCGCTGTCTGCCCACCAGTGGTTCCTCATAGTTAAAAGCATGGGACAAGTAGTACAGACGCAAAGGAAAATCCACATTGCGCATCCTGGTGGATACCAACCGGGCGATGGGACGAGTCATATCCGGTCTCATGGCCATCAAATGACCCTGACGGTCTAGGAATTTATACAGTTTATCATCATCGCTGGTGCCTGAGGTTAGATTTTCAAAGTACTCAAAGGTGGGGGTAACCACCTCTTGATAGCCCCACTTTTCTACCAGGTCTGCAAAGCTTTGTTCCATTTGTCTTTTTCGTTTAGCCTCTGCAGGTTGCAAATCCCTTACTCCATCGGGTAGCCTGCCTAATCTAGGTGACGCCATTTCTATCTCTCCTGTTCGTCCAATGGTTTTTCTGAACCATTTTGCTGCTTCGCTAAACGCTGTAACGCCAACTTATAACCATCGGCACCGTAATTTAAACAGCGTTTTACTCGGCTGATGGTGGCTGTGCTGGCCCCGGTTTTAGCCGCTATATCACCGTAAGTGCGGTTGGCTTGCAGCATTTTAGCCACTTCCAATCGTTGGGCCAATGCATGTAGTTCAGAAACAGTACATATATCTTCAAAGAAACGATAACAATCATCTATATTTTCTAACGTTAGTATCGCTTCAAACAACCGATCATTTAAAGGTTGTTTCAATTTGCCTTGGTATTCCATTTCTATCCCCCCAATGATCTTATTATTTCCGCAATTCGACGTTTATGATATAAAATCCTTTAATACGTTAAAAAAAGAAAGTGGCTGTTTAAAAAGTATGCTTGCAGTTAGCACTTTGCTACTCTTTTACATATATATGTTAATAAATGATTTATCAATACCGAACTGGAGGAAAACAAAATGATACCTATAGCCATTGCACACTTAAAGGGAGGTCCATTGGCACCTAATATCAGAGGCATTGTGCGTTTTTACCGGGTACCTGATGGCACTTGGGTTTGTGTCGAGGTAACCGGCTTGCCCAAATATCAGCCTGCCACCAACCATCAGCAACCCATTGGTCCCCATGGTTTTCATATTCATCAGTTTGGAAAATGTGAAGTGGGGTCACCCAATGATCCATTCCAAGCTGCCGGCGGCCATTGGAATCCCACTAACCAACCCCACGGCAATCATGCCGGAGACTTTCCAGTGTTATTTTCTAACAACGGTAAAGCAAAAATGTGTTTTTTGACCAATAAATTCGAGCCCAAAGAGGCCATTGGTAAAGCAGTGATCATTCATCAAAACCCAGACGATTACCGCTCGCAACCAGCAGGCGATGCCGGCAAAAGATTAGCCTGTGGAGTAATTAGAGCTTACAACCAATGCCCCCATTGTGGCAAAAGAATACCGTAGCATGCATAAAGGCTAGTAAATTTAGGATTTACTAGCCTTAATTTATAATACTTTATTTACTATTGCCCTAACAAATGCTTGGGAGTCAGCTAAACTTTCTTTCATAATTGCATATACTTCTCTGTCATCCACTTCTTGGTAAAGATGAACTATTCGGTTACGAAACTTTGCCATTTTAATAAAGGTTGTTTCTTTTTCTTTAGGTAAAATACCCTGATCCACTAAAATAACAAAGGCTTCTGCATAGGTTTTGGGAGCTTTATAACGTTCTCTAGCAATTATGTCTAATTCCTCTCTCTAACCGATCTGCACATCTGGCAGAAAAATAACACCTAAATCTATATCACTGTATGCGGTTTGATATTCGCTGCTGCCATAGGAGCCAAATATGTAAACCGCAGCTATATTTTTTCTGTTTTGTAGCACTTGTTTTAACTTGGGAATTAAGGCTTCCATCGACACTTTAATCCAACGCCTTTCAGCTTTTTGCCGTTAGTTATATAAAAATACTACCATATAAAGGAAATAGATGCAACGCTAATAGCGGGTCCTAATGGTTTTAGCAAGTCTTTCTAGCCCTTCCAGCATAACTTTAGTTGGGCATGCTATATTCATGCGCTCGTAGCCATTACCTTCTTCTCCAAATATATATCCTTCATCAAAGAACAGCAGCGCTTCCTGGTGCATTAGCTTCTCAAGTTCATCATTATCTAAACCCAGGGCATTAAAATCCAGCCACTGTAAGTAAGTTCCTTCAAGGGGATATACCTTAATCATGGGCATATTTTCTTCAATATACTTTTTAAGTACCAGATGGTTTTTATGAATATGGACTATTAATTGATTTAACCAGTCTTCACATTCTGTATAGGCTAACTCACAGGCTTTATAACCCAGAATGTTTAATGAAAAAAGTCCGGTAGACATAATATACTCAGTATACTTCTCCCTTATTTCTTTGTTAGGGATGATAATATTAGACGTATGCAATCCTGCTAAGTTAAAGGTTTTGCTAGGTGCAGTACAGACTATCATATTATTTGCCAGCTCGTCAGAAAGACTGGCAAATACAGTATGTTTATAGCCAGGCATTACCAGGTCAAAGTGAATCTCATCAGAAATAATCAGCACATTATTTTCTAAGCAAATTTCCCCTACCCGGTGCAACTCTTCCTTTGTCCACACTCTGCCCACAGGATTATGGGGACTACAAAATAATAATATTTTATTATTGGGATGCTGTGCTTTCTTTGCTAAATCCTCATAGTCTATAACATAGGTTGACCCATTATTTATCAGTGGACTTGTCACCACTTTTCTGTTTTCATTTGCCGCAGCTTTAAAAAAAGGATAATAAACAGGGGGCATAATGATGACGCCATCACCTGGTTCTGAAAAAGCCTTTATTGCTGAGTAAAAGGCACTTACCACCCCAGGTGTACCAACAATCCATTCAGGCTCTATTTCCCAATGATGTCTTTTTTTCATCCATCCACATACAGCTTTATAGTAGCTTTCTGTCGGCACAGTATAACCTAGGATTGTAGAATCAAGATATTTTTTTAATCCCTCAATTATTTCCGGTGGATTTTTAATTTCCATATCCGCAACAGAGAAAGGCACGATGTTTTCTGATAGGTTGGGATTCCATTCCTTCATCTGTTCCCACTTGGTAGAGCCTGTATTTACTCTGTTTAACACCGTTTCAAAATCATACTTCATATTTTCCTCCCAGTAAAATAGCTTTTGTCTATTATATTTTATCACCCTAAATATATTTAAATAAAGAAGACAGCATAACTGCTGTCCTCTTTATTAGTCCCTCGGTAATGTTATCGTTATTTTAAACAAATCACCATCCACATCTATCTCTAAGCTGCCGTTATGCAAATCCACAATGGATTTAGCAATGGCCAGTCCCAATCCGGAGCCTTCGGTCTGCCGGGATTTATCACCCCGCTTACATCTTTCAAACAGCTCATTGACATCGTCACCCAGTTCATACTTAGTTATATTCTTAAAAATAATTATCACTTTGTCCGGAGCAACGGTCATGGTAATATAAACCCGGGTGTTTTCCATGGCATATTTTAAAATGTTAGCAATTAAGTTATCATATACCCGCCACATTTTTTGCCCATCCACTGTAACGTAGACCGGATGCTCGGGCATTGTCACTCTAAATTGCAACGACGATGCACTGGTTTTTTCATTGTGTTCTGCCAGCGCTTGCTGTAGTAGCTGCACCAAATCCACCTTTTCTTTAACTAACTCAATGCTGCCACTGGCCATTTTAGAGGCTTCAAACAAATCATCAATCAGTACTTTTAAACGTTTAGATTTGCGGTCAATAATTTCAATGTAAGCCTGCCGATCTTCCTCTGCTATTTCTGGTTTTTTAAGCAACTCGGTGTAGGTAATAATAGAGGTCAGCGGTGTGCGCAAATCATGGCTAACATTAGTAATGAGTTCTGTTTTTAACCGTTCGCTCTTGGCCTGTTCAATTTTAGATGTTTTTACACCATACTTTAACTTGTTAATATTACCTGCCAGCACCGCCAATGGCGATTTGCCTGTCACCGGCAAATCTGGTTCCAGATTGCCTTGGGCCAACTGATTGGTACTAACAACAATGCGATTAAAATAACCGGCACGTTTAATAATCAGTATAAATAGTGGTAGACCGATAACTATAAAAGCTGGTGCGTAAATAATAATGATTTTAGGTTCCACCAACACCGCGGCGGCTCCGCCACCAAAACCAAATACCACCGCCAAAATCAATAATACTTGGGTACCAATGCTACGGATGAGAAAGGCTTCCCTCATCCATTGATAGATTCTGTAGGTTAATGTAGTTTGCCAAAGGGCGCTGGAATTAGGACTACCCTTTACCCGATCATATAGCAGTTTAGCCTGAATGACAGTTAAAGTGACAAAAATAGCGGTAACAATTAAGTCTAATAGTATATTGACAATATAGGTATACAAATTATTATATAGATAAAATGCATAACTATACTGCAATCGCATTAACGCGATCAAGCTAAAACCCAGTAAGCCAGCTATGCATACATCTATTGGTAGTCGATTATAGTATTGCTGCCATTTTTCAGTGATATCTGTCGGTACAATAATAGTTTTTTTCTTATATAGATAAAGACTTAACAGTAAAGCCACCACAGCACAGGACAATTGAATGAAGAAAAGTTTTTGCCTTTGCTGAAAATCATGATAGTTGGCCATCACTGCGCCCGCTGCCGGTGCAGATTTAGGTACTACAATTGTGCCAGTTAACATCCGCTCACTATCCCCAATCAGTGGCTGCATTAACTGGTCATAACCTAGATAATTATTGCCAACGGATAGATAACCGTGTCTGTCAGAATAACTGCGACTATACAATATATCCTTAGCATTGCCCTTAGATAGTAAATCCTTTTCACTGGCAGCCAAATTGGTGTAAAGCTGATTATTGTCAGTATCCTTTAAATGGTACTTAAACTGGATTTTTAGCCGGTTATACTCTGGGCGGATCTTCTCTAATTCTTTATAATATTCGTCTATCTGTTGCTCTTTTTCTTTGATAACCTTTTGTTTTACATGCTCATCGCTTTTAAAGTTCTCGGTAATGTCAGCGATCTTAGCATCCCGCTCAGCAATATAAATATCAGCCAGTTCTTGGTTTTGGGCTTGCAGTGCGGCATCAATCTCCGGTTGATATTGGGCAGTTATATCTTCCCGTTGGGTTGCCAAATCTCCATAGCGATAGCGATGCTCTTTAATTTCCTCTGGGGTAACTTCGATTCTTTCCTTTACCTGTTCTTTGGGTAGATAGTTAATTTCAAACATGCCTAAGTAAGTAATAAATCGTTGATAATCGCTTTCAAAATAATGGGTTTCAAAATAACTAGCATTAAAGTATTCACTTTGGCTTGATAGGGCTGTTAATAAACCACTTAAGCCAAAGGTAAATAATAATAGCCAGGCGCCGATAATGAGTTTATTTTTCAATTTTATATCCAATGCCCCATACCACCTTTAAATATCTTGGGTTTTTAGGATCAATCTCAATTTTCTCCCTAATTTTTCGAATATGTACTGCCACTGTGTTTTCTGCATTGTAACCTGGTTCTTTCCACACCCGTTCATAAATTTCATTAATAGAAAACACGTGGCCAGCATTAATCATTAATAATTCCAGTATTTTGTACTCTGTGGCAGTCAACTTCACCACTTCTCCATGGGCGGTGACTTCCTTTGCCGACTGATTCAGCGTGAGGCCGTTAACATTAATCACCTTCTCGATGCCGTCATAGGTGCCTAGTTTTACATACCTTCTTAGTTGTGATTTTACCCGCGCAATTAACTCTAAAGGATTAAAGGGTTTAGTGACATAATCATCGGCACCCACCTGCAGTCCCAATATTTTATCGGTATCTTCAATTTTAGCGCTGAGAATAATTATCGGAATGTTTTTCTGCTCACGGATTTTAAAAGTGGTAGCGATCCCATCCAAACGGGGCATCATCACATCTAAGATAATTAAATGGATTTCATGTTCATGTAGCTTTTCAATGGCATCAACGCCATCCTTTGCTTTAATTACTGTGATCCCTTCATTTTTTAGGTATATTTCAATTACATCTCTAATTTCCTTTTCATCATCAACCACCAATACATTATAGTTATCCATGTTCCAACCCCCTTTCCAGTGCATATTTTATCTTAACACTGTCTCAAGTATAAAGGGTAATTCTTAACATCCGGTCAATATAAATCTTAAGACTTTCTTAATATCCTAACTTGGTGGCCCTGATAAATGTGCTTAACATGGGCACTGGCCAGTATAGTAAAGTAAAAATGCTGTCAATTTGACAGCTTTTAATTGCCCGAATTACATTAAGGGTAACTTTCGTAACACTACCATTTGCAAACATACACCCCACCGCCGCAGTCAACACATGCTCAAAGATATTAATTAATAAATCCCCATAGCCTTCGTGGTATCCATAAAGCAAATGATGAATATCCTCGGCCGCTATGATAGCCTATCACTTTATAACGCAAAAAACCACTGGGTAACTACCCAGTGGTTTAAAAATTAATTCTGGCGGCGACCTACTCTCCCAGGGATAAACCCAAGTACCATCGGCCCTGCAGAGCTTAACTTCCGTGTTCGGTATGGGAACGGGTGTACCCTCTGCGGCAAAGCCACCAGAAAAACTTATTTTCAATTTACATTCATCATTCCATGCAAAGCCTTTTGTAGGGGTTCGATTCATCGATCCCGTAAAGAGTAACATTTGCACATTGCAAAACAGTGTAATCTAACAACCAACGTTTCGTTTGTGGGCGCGATAAATCGGCCCCTACATTGTTTGTTGTTACATCATAATTGTTCCTTCAAAACTGAACAGCGATTTAAGAAAAGCTTTAAGGTCAAGCCCTCGACCGATTAGTACTGGTCAGCTCAACACATTGCTGTGCTTACACATCCAGCCTATCTACCTGGTAGTCTACCAGGGGTCTTACTCTATTGACGGGAAATCTCATCTTGAAGTTGGCTTCGCGCTTAGATGCTTTCAGCGCTTATCCTTTCCGAACATAGCTACCCAGCTATACCTCTGGCGAGATAACTGGTACACCAGCGGTTCGTCCAACCCGGTCCTCTCGTACTAGGGTCAGATCTCCTCAAATTTCCTACGCCTGCGACGGATAGGGACCG